>JANLUJ010001207.1:0-2479 GCA_031363425.1 Pirellula sp. | reverse complement strand
GGAACATGACGACTTCGCTGGCCTGTATTTCCGAAGATCCATTGGATTGGTCCGAGGTAGTTGCCGTTTGGCCGCGATATCAAACCGGTCCCAGCGTAGACGACGTCAATGCATTGGGATTCGACCTCGTCGACTTTGACCAAGCCATGGCTGGAATCTCCGATGACCGAGCTTGGATGGTGATCGATCTAATAAATAGACGGGTCTGCATTGGAAAAGAAAATGATCCGGTGCAGCGAGATGGCTGCTATACATGGGGTGAAGACAACGGTTTCGGACCCGAGATCAGATTCATCGCGACTGGCTGATGACGCCGCGCGATGACTTGGGCGGTCGTATTCCGCGACAGTGTTTGCACGGGGGCATAGGCTGGATCGAACACGTCATCGATGGCCAACGGTGGCAGATTTCCAGGAAAGAACCCCCTGTGCCCATTCCGAATTCCATGGCCTATCGACCAAATGTTCCAATGGGCCTTTCTGAAGTTTGCATGTATTTTGATTTGTGCCGCGAACTGATTGATGCCGGTTGGATTTGGATGGGCGCGCATGCGAATGACGCATGTCTCTTAGAAGTCGTTGAGCAATTGACAGTTTATTTAGTAGAGGTCCAACAAAGCTGGATTCGCATGCCTCACGAGGGCGGAAGTTCGCCATCAGCCATTATCCATGCGGAGCGTCATCGCTCACCCCGAGTTGTCGGGGTGGACGAAGAAAATCATATCCTTGATTGCAATTGTCCCATTTGCCAGATGATGGCGGAAGGCTCATTCGGACCGACGTTTGTCAGTTTGGATGGACATCATTTGGAACTCCACGATGAGTTCGCATTTTCGACCTGTGAGACCTATGAAGAATGGGAACACAAACAGCGCGAGTTTGAAGAAATGTCTGCGTCGATCGATGCGAAACAGGTCGCTCGCGACGAGTCAGGCGGAGGGGAAAAGGATGAGTTCGCTTCGGTTTGGAAGAGCACCTATGTCAACGACAAAGGTATTCCGGGTGACACCCATGGTCATCTTTCCATCGGCTTTTTTTTGGCGGACATGATTGGCACGCTTGAACAACAAGGAGCAAAGCAAGAATCTATCGATGCGCTCAATCAAGCGTTTCGGCTCTATCGGGCAGCGGGTCCCTATGAGTTAGCCAACGCGACAGACCAGTTTCAGCAGTCTTTGGAACAGGTTGCGCAACAATATCCAGAACTCGTCGGAAGATCTGCAGATCTGCAGCATCGACTGGACGACTTGTTTCGGAGTAGGAATCCCACGGAAACAGATTACGATCCGTATTAACACTTCCGGGATCCGAATCGAAGCCGTAGCATTGCTCCGTGGGCCGTTCGATGATACATTTTGACGCCGCACTGACAACGCAGTGTCACTCTCGGCAAGAGTGACCTACCGTTGGTCGCACCTGCCGTTGGTCGCACCTGCCGGGTGCGACTAAATAATTGCAATCCACTCACTGCGTCGAAAAGTGACCTACGTTTTGGCCCAGATGTTGAACGACGTTGTTTTGGTCGATACCGCTCTCTCTGCTCGGTTGGAACAGACCGAGGGGCTTGCAAACGCGCGCTTCGTGGAGGCTCGCGCTCGCCAGTCTGCCCTATCGGACGCAACGTGGATCCAGGTCGCGGGCGCCTACGCAATGTTTGATGGCGTGAATTCGCCGATGACGCAAGCGTTCGGTTTGGGGATGCAAGCCGAACCAACGAAGTGTGATTTCGAAGCCATCGAAGCATTCTTTCGAGACCGAAAGTCCCCGGTTTATCTCGAGGTATCACCGCTTGCATCGAGTGAGTTGTTGGGTCTATTGAACGAACGCAATTATCGGCCCGTCGAATACACGTGTGTCATGTGCCGTCGCATCGAGCCGAATATCTCTTTGCCGAGCAATCGGAGCCAACAAATGCAGGTTCGTATAATCTCAGTCGACGAGTCCGAAAAATGGGCTCAAACATCGGCTCGCGGGTGGAGCGAACATCCAGAACTCGCTGAATTGATTTTAGGTTTCGGACGAACGTTTTCGGTGACGGTGGGAGCAACCGCGATGCAGGCGGAAATCGATTGTCTGCCAATTGCAACGGGGGTCGTTTTTATTGAGGGCGGCGTTGCTCTGTTGGCCGGCGCGAGCACCGTTCCTGAAGCGAGACGGCAGGGGGCCCAATCGGCTTTGCTAGAAGCTCGACTTCGGTATGCGGTCGAGCAAGGATGTGATCTCGCGATGATGTGTGCACAACCTGGCAGTGCTTCGCAACGGAACGCACAACGCAACGGTTTCCAAATCGCCTACACACGCACCAAGTGGAAACTAGACGTTTAACCCGCGAAGGGGTTTTCATGTAGGTCAGCCTGTCATCAGGCTGACACTGCAATGACTGAATTTGCAATGAAGTCCGGCTGAGGACAGCCGGACCAACGTGCGGTCAGCCTATCCGCACTTCATCGATCAATCACTACTTCACATCGAACAACTCG
>JANLUJ010001198.1:0-8204 GCA_031363425.1 Pirellula sp. | reverse complement strand
AAAATCTTCGATTGCAGTTTGAGTTCATGTATGGCAGTCACATGATTGACGAAGGTCACAGGGGGTGCGACCGATATTGCCTCGATAAGCTTCCCGGCGCATCGGCACACTCGATCCGTGAGGGCTCTTCCTAACGACATGCGCTGCGCGCGCTCGATGCACTCGCTCACCAATTCAGCGGGAATCGCAAAGTGGGTTAGAAGTGGGAACTCGGGGAAGGCGTCTTGCGCACCATATCGATCCCACGCAACAAAGATCTGCGGAAGCCATCGCGCGTCGGTAGAAAAACTGCCGCTAAGAAGTTCCAGCGATGCGGATCGGACGCCGACTGATTCGTGATTCAACAAACCGATGAGAGTAGAATCACTGAGTGCCATAAGGTCCCAATTCGATCCAGCGTTGTTCTCGAGCGCTTTTCAGAATTGCCTCACATAGCAAGATCTCTCGATGACCATCCGCGAAGGTTGGGTAATCGGCAAATGCGTTATCGCCATTGGACTCGTGCGCTTCAATGGCTGAATAGAAGGACCTAAACAATTGCTTAAACGTATCCGGGAAGCCTTCGTTGTGGCCTCCCGGATACTGAGCGTGCATGCGCGCTCTGTCAGAAAGAAGTCCTGGATCGCGAAGCACTGTTTGGTTGGCAGAGTCCCTGTTTCCAATCCATAGTTCTTCGGGTTGCAGACTGCTCCATGCCATGCTTTGTTTGGAGCCTGCTATTTCCCACCGAATGCAATTCTTGTGCCCCGCGGTCACTTGCGAGACGTGCATGACACCACGAGCGCCGTTCTTAAATCGAAACATCACCCCGCCATAGTCCTCCGTGTCGACAGGGACATCGACCAGCACTTGTTCCTTTCGATTTACTTTGCTAGAAAATGTCTCGACGCCACCAATGGGCCGCTTTCGAACCGGATAAACCGTTTGCAAGTCCGCGCAAACCGAATCGATTTCGATGTGACCAATCGTTTGAATCAGATCGAGCCAGTGCGTTCCGATATCTGCTAGTGCTCTAAGCGGACCGCCATCGTCGGCCAACACTCGCCAATTGAAATCGGTTGGCTTATGAAGCCAATCTTGGACATAGCTCCCTGAAATGTGAAACACATCGCCGAGGTCTCCTCGTTTAACTCGTTCGGCTGCCTCAATGCATATCGAATAAAAGCGAACGTTGTAGTTGACTCCAGTCAAAACGCTTACCTGTCTTGATCGCCGAACGAGCTCACCGCTTTCTTCGGAGTTCATTGCTAGCGGTTTTTCACAGAGAACATGCTTGCCAGCATCCAGGCACCGAATCGTCTGCTCGAAATGAAACCGGTTGGGGCTCGTCAAATGGACGACGTGGACCTCATGGTCGTTGACTAGCTCATCGATGTCGCGATATGCGTTTTGGATACCGAATAAATCTGCGGTTCGCTTCGACTTTTCAAAGCTTGTGCCTAGCACCCCTTGGACTTGCACCCCCGCACGAATCAGCCCCTCGATATGGACTGGCCCGATGAATCCTGTACCAACGACGGCTGCCTTGGATCGAAACATGAATGAAAGCGTTTGGGAACATAGCAATAGCGCAAAATAGGATCTCTTACAAAATACCCGAAGAACCCGTCTCCGCGAAAGGGGGGGCGAACCGGCGGCTAGCGCCTTGCCGCTCACGGGTTGGGTCGATCCCTAATTGCCCTTGGCCTCCAATGGTTCCTTTGCGCTAACGCCGATAGCCGCAACCGCCGCCAATACGTTAAGCAATGCGCAGCATATAAATGCAACAGTCCAGCCGGTCGTAGATTCTGTAAAAAGGCCTACGATTCCTCCGAGAATCACGGGCGACAGTGCCGCTCCGAAATTGCCCCACATATTTGACCAACCCAACACCGATCCCACGTGTTTGCCACCTACGTCTTGTGCATAAGACCAGCACGCGGCTATGCCGAGGTCCGTTGCAAACCCAACGACCGCCAGACAAAAGGTAGCCTGGATGGAATCCGCAACGAACGAACAACTTAAAAAGGCAATGGCCACAATGACCCGAGATGTGCACATCGCTATAGCTCGCCCCCATCTCAGTCCAAGCGATCGAGTCATTACATCGGTAAACACTCCTCCGAGAAGCAACCCGACGATGCCTGCTAAGAGAGGCAAACTTACCAACCAGCCTTGTGCCGATTGAGACGAGCCATGCACATCTTTCAAATACTGTGGCATCTTGGTTACTAGGAATGCCCAACCCATGTTCGACGCAAATTGTACAAAGCAGTTCAGCCAAAGCGGAATCGATTGCAGCATCGCCTTGAATGGGATGGCTGTCCTTTCGGTCGGCGTTAGCTTCAATGCAACTCGACCGCGAATCAAATCGCATTCTGATTGATTCACGCCAGGATGCTGATCGGGCGAATCGCGAAAGAGCCAAACGAACAACATGGCGATGACGATCCCTACGACTCCATATAACATCATGACCGGACGCCAGCTCGTGGTTGCCGCTACGGCATCGCTGGAAGCACTCCAAAACGCGTCACCCAACGTCCACCACAGCATGAGTTTGATAGTCAAAATCGGCGCGACTGCACCGCCGAGACGGCCTCCGACGGCAACGACTGAACTTGCAATTCCGCGACTTCCAATCGGCATCCAGCGACCCACGATGCTGGCCGCAACCGGATATGCACCCGCTTCAAAAAGTCCGCAAAGAAGTCGAAGGATCAATACTGCAGTCCAACCGTTAGCAAATCCCATCAAACCAGTGCTCAATGACCAAAGTACTATGTAAATGGAAAGCATCCATCGCGCGCCATATCGATCACCAAGCCAACCGGCCGGAAGCTGTCCGAGCGCATAGGTCCAAAAAAATGCCCCCAACAACCAGTCGAGCTCTGTTTTCGAAATCGAAAGATCCGCGGAAACCGCTTGTCCGGCGATGCTCATGCAAATCCGGTCAAGATACAAAAGCACCGCCACAAGCATCGCCAAAAAGATCATCCCGTAACGAACCCGACTTGCTGCGGGTGACGGTTTACTTGAATCACGGAGTCCGCTTGAATCAATGAGTGGACTATTTGAATCGGTCGGCATAGGCAATTTCAATTTAGTTAGTCGATATCTATGGGGCAACATGAGAGTTACCATCCACGTTCTGGCGAGCGTAGCACGCTCGCTAGAACGTGGTTAGCCAACAGATCGATAACGCGTCCTCGTTTTGTAACGCTTGCAAAGCGAAAATGCAATCAATCGCAGCAAATGTTTGCTCGGTCATCGTTCATTTCGCCAACATGGCCCGCAAGCTCCTGAATCGAGTCATACTCGAAGCAACAGGCTGAAATCTACCGGTAGCATGGCCCCCTGGGCCGCGATTTTTGCGACAAGTTGATCGTCTTGTTTTGGAGAAATACGAAATCGAAAGTAGTTTGAAAACTATTCTGCAGAGCAAGGTCCGTCTTGGTATCTTATACACTACGGCTTTTTCAGTCCCTCAAAATGCCAACCGAAAAGATCGACGTTTTCGTCGGGCATTCGACCATCTAACACAACCCGTGGAAGTCACATGAAATCCTTTATCCTTTTTTCAAGTCTGTTTCTGGCCATTGGATTTTCAACGATCCAATCCGGAGCCCAAGAGTCTGCGAGTCCGCTCGCTTCGAACATCGATGTTAGCGAATTCAATGAACTGGTCAAAGGTTCAAAATGGGACGATGCCGCCGCTTGGGTCGATGCGGCACTTAAGGAGAATCCCGACTCGTCCAAACTGCAGTCGCTCAGTATGCAACTTGCAAACCAAACAATGCGTGCTCAACCAGAGGCTGCAGCAAAACGATTTTCGGAATTGATCGACAAATGGTGCTCTTCCCCAAACCTGACCATCGAGTCTGCTCGCAATCTCTACTCAGCGACGAGTATGTATAGTGCGATGTTGATGCAAAAGGATCGAGGTCCTGAGGCTCTCGAAGTTTCTCGGCGCTCGTTGACCACCGTCGCTGCAGCGGGTGATTCGTTGCGTGCTATCCGTCGAGATTTGGAATCGAACTTGGCCAGAAATCTTATGCGAGCCGAGAATTCGGCAGAAGCTCTCAGGCTGATGCGAGCCTCATTCGATAATGCGAAGGCTGGCGTTATCGAGGGTACTGACGATCTGCGAGATTTGGTTAAAGTCACCAACACGTTTTCCGGACTGTTTGATGAAGTCAATGCAGAAGAAGTAAGTGACCGAAGCAAGTACGTCGAGAATCTTTTAATCCAAAAACTGGATGCTCAGCCCACTCTCCTCACCAACATGGCGGCCTACGTCTCGTTCCGAACGGCTCAACTTTCCCAACTCATCTATACCGATCCCGTTCGCGGAGTAGAGGTCGCGAATGAGCTTCAATCGCGGCTTGATGCATTTCCGACCCCAACTGAGCCCAGCGATGTCAAACAACTGGAGAGTTTTGGCAAGAGTCTCAAGTCGATGCACTCCATGTTGGAATCGTCGATGGTTCGTGAGCGACTCGTCGGAACGATAGCACCTGAATTCACGCCTCAATCGTTTGTCGGAATGAACGAAACTTCGTTGGCGGGACTGAAGGGGAAAGTCGTACTTCTTGACTTTTGGGCCGTCTGGTGTGGCCCCTGCATTGCAACATTCCCTCATTTGCGAGATTGGCACGACGCCTACGCCGACAAAGGATTTGTCATCCTGGGAATGACTTCAGACCAAGGCTACACATGGGACGAAGAAAAATCGAGAGCAGTACGTGGTACCGATGTTTCGCATGAACAGGAGTTGGAAATGCTCGCGTCGTTTCGCAAGCATTATGATTTGCGTCACGGATTTGTATTAACGCCCAAGGGGAGTGAGTACAACAAGCAACTTGCTGTTTCAGGAATTCCGCAAGCGGTGTTGCTAGACAAACAGGGCGTCATCCGAATGATCAAGGTGGGCTCCGGTCCGAAGAACGCGCATGATCTCGAGGAAGCAATTAAGAAGCTGCTAGACGAGGGAACGAAGCCAGCCGATGGTGGTACTAAAAAAGAGACTGCGACGTCGGGTTCGTCACAATAGCACGACGCTCACAATAGCACGACGCGCAAGCTAGTGATTGCGATTCAACTCATTGCGATTCGCCGACCTGTTCATTCGCTTTGACTGGGCAACGCGACCATGGCCAATTGGAAAATGACCTTATCCCCCTCGCCTCTAATGACCCTTGATAAAGGGAGAGGCGAAGCAGAAAGGGGACGTAGCTGCGATGCATTCTTCAGGCAGGAAAATGGTAGGTGAAACATAGTTGCAATGATTTGGTCGTTGGATCCTCCCGCCAGCTGCTATCGAATCATTTGATCGCTGCTGCCTGCGCGGAAGAGAGTTGAACCAAAGGTTAGCGCCGGCTTTTTTCAGTTGCGAAGCCCCGTCGAAAACTTCGGTTTGACGGCGGCCCGTGAACCGATTTGCACTACCTAATACAGTTACGCGGACGTTGCCCTCCGAGTCAACTGCGCTTGCAATTTTCTTCGCTACGCCTAGCTGAAATCTGGCCTGTGGATAAATCGGTGTATCTAGCGACTGGAGCGACCAAGCGTCGATAGGGACGAGGACCCATTCCAACGTCTCTTCATCCTCTAGTGTTGGTTTCTTCATCAATGCGACCAATTCGGCCGGCAACCGGTCGAGACTCGATGCGGCCACCTCAACGCGAACACGACTACTGTGAGGTGCATACAGCGCCCAACTAGGCCAATGATCCCATATCCCAAACCGTTCCGTGATCGGCAAAACAATAACCGTTGCAATCATCGCAATGCACGACGATTGCATGCAACCACTCAGCCAGACACACCACTTCGGTGCAACTGGCTGTTTTACGGTCTCGCTGTTAACCAAAGGCACTCGCTTTGCAACAAACAACAAGTACACCTGAACAGCGAACTGAGCGTTCCAAAGCAGTACACCAATTCGATGGTTGAGCCCAAACGGACCAAGCACGCCAATCAACGTCATATGCAGGCAAATCGCAAGAACCCCCGCAAGGCGGCGGGTTTTTGGCCAAACCAAACCCGCCGCGACTACCAGTTCCGCCAACGGAAACGCCGCAACCATGCCAAGTCGAAGCCAACCAGGAATTTCGGTAAGATCTCGACCAAACCACTTGGCCATGGCACCAAGCATCTGTTGCCCAACCGTGTGCAGGAATTCAAAATCGAATTTCCCCACGGCAGAATAGAAATAGATACTAACCATCAGCCATCGCATCCAAGTCAGTCCAACATGAAATCCGCAGCATAACCAAATGGTGGTAAATAACCACAATTGGTAAGCCCAAGGCTGCAACCGATGTTGATCAAGACAGACTAACGCGAATAGAGATACTAAAATCAAGACGCAACCGCAAATGTGCAAGTATCCAGTACGCCCCATGGCTACGAAAAAAAGACCAGCTATCAAACATCCGAAAAGGATCCAGTCGCACCAAACTGGCGCATCGCAAAGTAATACGAAAGCGGGCACCTGCGGAAAAACCGATTGAGGAATCCACAATCGGTAGGTTGCAGCGAACAATGCAACAGAGATGATGGCTGTCCAACGCTGCAAACGCATGGCAATGCCTGTATCTTGCATAAACACTCCAAGGTTGTCAGCGACCAGGCATTGCAATTCTCAGTCGCACCCAGCAGGTGCGTCCCTACCGTAGGTCACTTTTGCCGAGAGTGACTTTGCGTTGTCCCGCAGTACAAAGTTAAATTGTACCTATTGCTAGCACAACCAAGTCAGGTGCCTCGTTCAAAAAGAATTGGCAATCGAAATTGCACTGGCTATGCGACGCCGGGCGGGAACAGTTGAGCAGAAACGGAATAAAAACTAACGTAGCTGAATTCGTAAGAATTCAGACACAACTGAATTCTTACGAATTCAGCTACCAATCGAGGTATGCTTTTTCCTGCCGCTCGCCTTAGTGTAGTATTTACACTACCAAGGGGATCAACGAATGGAAAGCAATTCACTGGCGTTACTAACAGACCTCTATCAGCTAACGATGGCCTATGGCTATTGGAAGCAAGGCAAGGCGGATCAGCAATCGATCTTTCATCTGTTTTTTCGAAACAATCCGTTTCGGGGCGGGTATGCGATTGTGGCTGGCCTGCAGCCAGCATTGGAGTTCATACGGGACTTCCGATTTTCGTCCGACGATATTCAGTTCTTGGCGACGATACCAGGCAACGACGGACAACCCATTTTTGAGTCGGCCTTTCTCGAGTATCTTTCGCGGCTTGAATTGCACGTAGACGTCGATGCGATGCCGGAGGGTACGGTGGCCTTTCCGCATGAGCCGCTACTGCGAATCCGAGGTTCCATCTTGCAGTGCCAGCTGTTAGAAACCGCTTTGCTAAACATCCTCAACTTTCAGTCGTTGATCGCGACCAAAGCCTCTCGTATCGCGATGGCCGCTCAAGGTGACTCGGTGCTGGAGTTTGGCTTGCGAAGAGCACAGGGGATCGATGGGGCTTTGTCGGCCAGTCGGGCTGCATACATTGGCGGATGCTCTGCGACCTCGAATGTTCTAGCCGGCAAGTTTTATGGTATACCTGTTCGAGGCACGCATGCACATAGCTGGGTGATGTCCTTTGACACCGAGCTGGAGTCGTTCTCGGCTTATGCAGAGGCCATGCCAAACAACTGCGTTTTTCTAGTTGACACGTACGATACGCTGGAGGGCGTTCGGAATGCGATTCTAGTTGGCGAGCAACTAAAGAGATCGGGCCATAAAATGGTTGGTATTCGCTTGGATTCTGGCGATCTCGCTTGGCTCAGCATCGAAGCTCGTAAGCTCTTGGATGCCGCAGGCTTCGAGGATTCGGTGATCGTCGCAAGCAATGACCTCGACGAGCGACTGATCCAGAGTCTCAAACAGCAAGGGGCGACGATTGGCGTTTGGGGTGTTGGAACTAAGCTAATAACCGCCTATGACCAGCCTGCTTTGGGTGGTGTTTACAAACTAGGTGCGATCCAATCGTCGTCTGGTGATTGGTTGCCAAAGATCAAGCTGTCCGAGCAGAGCATCAAAACCTCAACGCCCGGCATGCTTCAAGTTCGCAGATATTTTCATGCTGATCGGAACTCTATCGAGGACATGATTTACAACGAACTCGAAACGCTAACCTCACCATGTAAAATCGTCGATCCAAGCGATTCTTTCATTAGGCACGAGATTCCCTCATCGACAGAATTCGAGGACCTC
>JANLUJ010001170.1:0-5323 GCA_031363425.1 Pirellula sp. | reverse complement strand
ACCGAACCGAGCGGGGGCCGAGAATGGCAACCGTAAACGGAATCTCGCACACTGCGGACGGTCGACCGGTTATCGCCGGCTGTGGAACGTTGCCGCCAATGCTCGACGACGAACCGCGAAAGGTTGCAAACAAAGACAAAGCACCGAAGCAATCCAAACAATTGACGAAAGACCGATTCGGGGTTTTGAATTCGTTCGTTGATTGTTCATTGGTGGGACTATCTAAAGCGGACGTTTCAACCTGGTTAGTTCTCTATCGCGATACTCGAAACGGAATCGCGGTTACATCTCAAGCCGACATTGCAAGGCGAATCGGGGTTTCGGATAGGGCGGTTCGGTCATCCATTGGACGACTTGAAAAACGCGGTTTGCTGGTTGTGGTTCGACGTGGCGGTTTACTCCAAGGGCCAAGCAAGTACCGCGTAAACGGGACCGGTCGAAAACGAAATTGAGCAACCTGTTTGCGGAAGCTGGCTTCCGGTTGCTTGCGGAAGTTTCCTTGCATTTACTGCGGAAGCTGGCTTCCTATATCCCATAAGGGACCATAAGCGGCACACTTGCCGACTTGGGGTCGACGTGTGCCGAAAGACAGAACGAGCAACAAACTATGACTACACCAAGAATTCTTACCGCGTTGCAATCCGCTTGGGGGTCGCCACCCTTTACGAAAACCAGCATTGCCGAGCGTTTCGATTTGCAGGGGGCCGGCATTGCCATAGAGCGTTGCGAATCACATTTGCCACCATTCGACGCAATCGAAACCACCGACGTTAAGCGACGCGGCTGGATGCGTTCATCGTGCTGTCGTTGCGGTAGGTTTCTCGGCTACCGACCGACGGACCACCAAGATACAATTCACTTCGCCGAAGCTAGGCCGGAGTAATTAACCGGACCGACAAGCCGGGATAACTCACCGGCGCTTCGGCCTTTCATCCTGAGTTGTTGCAAGGAGACAATGCAATGGGAACGGTTTACAAGAAGACAGTTACGCGCCCACTACCGACCGGGGCGACTATCTCGACGAAACGTCGGCGGGCAACGTCGAAAGAGTTGCGGAACAATCCGAACCAAGCAACCGTTGCGGAATTGGTTGCATCGTGGCGGGATCGCACCGGCGAACGTCAAACGGGTTTAGTGGTTGATGGCGGCGACGGTTCAAAACGGGTTCGGGTTGAGTCATCGACGTACTATGCGAAGTTTCGCGACGGCAAGGGAATTGTTCAGGTTGTGCCGACAGGTTGCCGCGAAAAACAGTCGGCAATGTCGGTTCTTGATGAACTCACAAGTCGGGCGGAACTTGTCAAAGCGAAAGTGATGACAAGCGACCAGGCGAACATTGCCGACTTTCAAAATACGTTGCTGTCGGAACATATCGCGGAATACGTTGCACACCTGGAATCCCGCAACGTTCACATTGATCGAACCAAGACGACGAAAACGCGGCTGGTTGAGTCAAGCAATGGTTGCGGGTTCCGATACTTGAACGATTTGAACGCGGACCGTTTGCATAAGTGGCTAGCGACGCAAATAAGTAGTAAGAAACGAAAGATGTCGGCGGCGGTTTATAACGGCTACATTCAAATTTGGATATCGTTCGGCAATTGGTGCATTGGCAAGCGGATTGGCGGCAACCGTTCAAGCATGAATGGCGATAAACGTTTGATTGTGAATCCATTCGACGGAATGGGTAAACTCGACGAACAAGCCGACCGCCGACGCAAAGCAAGAGCGCTGACCGAATCGGAACTAATCAAACTGCTTGACGCTGCAAAACGTCGGCCTGTTGATGATGCATTGACGGTTCGCACTGGTCCAAGCAAAGGCGAACTGATTGCCAAGCTAAGCGACGAACGCCGAAGCGAATTGGAAAGGCTTGGTTACGAACGAGCGTTAATCTACAAAACGGCGATTCTTACCGGCTTGCGATTCAATGAGCTGCAAACGCTTGTTGTCGGCGACGTTTCGTTTGGCGACGTTCCGTTTGTCAAACTGCAAAGGGATAACGAAAAGAACCGCAATGGTTCAACCGTTGCGTTGCGTTCTGATTTGGCGATCGACTTAAAGGAATGGTGCCAAGGAAGGGCGAAAAGCGACCTAGTGTTTTGCGTTTCAACGGGATTGCTTCGGATTCTTAACCGTGACTTGGACGCTGCCGGCATTCCAAAAATCGATTCAGAGGGCTTTGTTGTCCACATTCACGCATTGCGACATTCCTTTGGTACTCATTTATCGATGGCGGGCGTTGCGCCGCGTACTGCGCAAGCGGCGATGCGACATAGCAACATTTCGCTAACAATGAACACCTACACCGACGCACGGTTGCTCGACACGTCGGCGGCGGTTGAATCCCTGCCGTCACTGCCTATCGGGAAAAGTTTCGTTGCACCAATGGTTGCACCTGCTACGGTCGATTTGTGTCATTTAGGGGCAAATTCTGACACATTAGACGCTGAAAGCCTTTTAAAAGAGAAACGAAAAAACCCTGCAAATCCTTTAGGAATCACAGGGTTTTCGCTAATCGGGCCGGCGGGATTCGAACCCACGACCTCTACCACCCCAAGGTAGCGCGCTAGCCAGGCTGCGCTACGGCCCGATTTTGACCTGAATCGCTGTTGCCAGCCCTCCAGATGCTCGAAGTGTATCGGAAAATACCGATGTCGCCAAGGATAAGGATGAATTCGTCGTTTAAACTTCAACTGCTCTACTTCTACTCTATCCACCACTGTCCGTCATTTTGCCTGTCCCGCAATATGACTACCCTAAATTACCTTTATCATGTGCTGTAGATTCCGCCTTGTTCCTGTTCGAGGTCTTGGCGCTTGGAACAGGTGGGATAGGCTTCCAGCCTGTCGATACCCTTTATGACAGGCTGGAAGCCTGTCTCACTGACTGAATATCGACACCAATTATTCGCTCAACTTGTTCGTTTTGCCTCTTGCTCAAATCGTTCCGAACCTATGCCCTCTGAAATCGCAGTCGACATGGATCTCCGATCCTTCGTCAAGTCCATTGCTCATTTACTCGCTATTTCTGAAAAGCAAGTCCAGGCGACTATCGAGCTACTCGATGCTGGCAACACTATCCCCTTCATCGCTCGCTATCGCAAAGAAGCCACTCAATCGCTCGATGAAATAGCCTTACGCGCGATCGAGGATGCCCTCGAAAAAGCCCGTGAACTCGCAGCTCGAAAAAAAACCGTCCTCAAAACCATCGACGAACAAGGGCTCCTTACCGACATCTTACGCAAACAAATCATCGCTTGCACTGACATTCAGACTCTCGAAGCGATCTACTTGCCCTTCAAGCCCAAACGTCGTACCCGCGCAACCATCGCACGCGAACGCGGGCTGCAACCCTTGGCCGATCTGCTCCTGACACAAAAGGCCATTGGGCGACCCAAGCAAGAGATACTCAAACAGTATGTCAACCTCGAACTCGAAGTGCCCGATCCTGCTACCGCATTGCAAGGCGCTCTCGATATCGTCGCAGAGACTTGGGCCGATCAAGCTACAACCCGTACATGGCTCACCAAGGAAGCAAGATTGCGAGGCCGCGTCACTTCCCAAGTCAAACGTGGCAAAAAAGAAGAAGCCATCAAATTCGAAATGTACCACGAGTTCGGCGAACCCGCCGCTAGAATCCCATCGCATCGCTTGCTCGCCATGCTTCGAGGTGAAACCGAAGGCATGCTCCGCATCGGTATCGAATTGGATAAAGAACAAACCGTCTCCCAGCTTAAGCAACAACTTGTCACCAATCGACAGTTTGAGTTCTATGGCGATCTACTAAACACAGTCGAGGATTGTTGCGAACGGCTCCTGATGCCTGCAACCGAAACGACCGTGCTCCAAGAACTCAAAGAGAAAGCGGACGAAGAAGCCATAGCGGTCTTTGGCAAAAACCTTCGAGAACTATTGCTGTCGCCACCCGCAGGCCCAAAAGTTACCATCGGTATCGATCCTGGCTTTCGCACCGGATGCAAAGTCGCAATTGTCGATGGCACTGGAAAATTCTTGACCAACACGACTATCTACCCAACTCCACCGCAGAATGATCTCGACGGAGCTGGTAAAGTCCTTTTGGGTTTGATCACCAAATACCGAGTCGAACTCATTGCGATTGGAAACGGTACGGCTTCGCGTGAAACGGATGCATTTGTCACTGGACTGATTCGCCAACATGAATTGAAGATCACAAAGGTTTTAGTGAGTGAATCGGGTGCATCTATCTACTCAGCCAGTGAGCTGGCAGCCCGCGAATATCCAGATCTGGACCTCACCGTTCGAGGAGCCATCAGTATCGCGCACCGACTGCAAGATCCACTTGCTGAACTGGTCAAAGCAGATCCCAAATCTATCGGTGTCGGCCAATACCAACATGATGTAAACCAAAAACTCTTACGCAAACGGCTCGACCGTGAAGTGGAGTCATGCGTAACCAGCGTCGGCGTGGACCTCAACATGGCGAGCGCATCGCTGTTGTCGCACGTGGCTGGCATCGGCCCGAAGCTGGCCGAAAATATCGTCCAGTATCGAGACGAGAATGGTCGCTTCGAAACCCGATCGCAATTGCTCAAAGTTCCGAAGCTTGGCAGCAAAGCCTTCGAACAGGCCGCAGGTTTCTTGCGAATACGTGACGGCAAGCAGCCGCTCGACAACTCGGCCGTCCATCCGGAAAGTTATGCCGTTGTCGAACGCATGGCATTGCACCTCAATGCCGACACCAAATCGCTTGTCGGCAACGCGGCGCTATCGCAAAAGCTATCACCCAGGGACTTCGTGGACGATCGGTTTGGGCTCCCGACTGTGATGGATATTCTACAAGAACTTGCAAAACCTGGCCGTGACCCTCGCAGCGAATTTCGAGTGGTCCAATTCTCAGAAAGTGTTCACTCTATGAATGATATTAAGCCTGGAATGGTGTTGGAAGGCTCTGTTACCAACGTGACCCACTTTGGTGCGTTTATCGATATCGGCGTTCATCAGGATGCACTCATCCACATTTCGCAGCTAGCGGATGTTTATGTCAAGGACCCAAGTGAAATTGTCGCGGTAGGAGACATTCTCAGAGTGAAAGTCCTCGAAGTAGATATCGATCGCAAACGCATTGCGGTTACGAGGAAGTTTTGAGGGTTGAGGGTTGAGCAGGAAAGTGGTTATCTCTTGCATTGGAAAAAGACAAGGCCTGCATAGAGTGCGCCAACTCCGAGCACCACATTCAAAACACACGCCAGCATGGCGAGTCCGATTTTCCCTCGCTGCAATTGCTCGACGAGCTCCAGCGAATAGGTGGAAAAGGTGGTGAAGCCGCCACAAAATCCAAC
>JANLUJ010001137.1:0-7648 GCA_031363425.1 Pirellula sp. | reverse complement strand
CCAAGCCACTCGAGGAACTTCCTCCACCAAATGAGCAAGAAGAGCTTCAAGCACCTGAACCGAGTGATCCCCCGAGAGAAAAAGACTTCAAACCTTCGACCCCTCCGAGAGAATCGGACACCAAAGACAATGCAACGACGTCTGGAAGAGAAAAAGACTCAACACGGGCGAGCAAGGCCTCAGCCACAAAAGTTTCGTATCGAATTACGGGTCCGGAATACCGTGAGGGAGAAGAACCAGTTATCGTTGGCAAACGAGGGGTGAAGTCAAAGGCGGGAGAGGAGATTTCAAATCCAGACCAGTTGATTGCCGCCCGGGTCGTAAACATGAGTAAATCGCTGGGAGAAATTCTGGTCGAATTGCCCGATGTCTACCAAATGTCCGTCGGTTGGACCTTGGTTGTCGTCGATGCGAATGGAAAACATCAGGTAGGCAGAATCACAGATGCAAGCGGTCGAAGGATATTGCTCTCGCTAGATTCGACAAGTGTGATTAACCCTGAGGTTGGTCGCGATATCCGAATCGGATTAGTCAGCAAGTAAGCCAGACGGAAGCGGAACTAACAAAGCGAGAGGGTAACGGAAGTTACCCTTTTTGCGTTTTTGGATCGCACAAGAATTCTAAACCACGAACCCAACTGCACCAAAGAATCATAAACCACGGATAGAGTCGATTGACGGGATAGCTGCAAGCAATTCAGGCGGCACTCTGTTTGATCTAAACTCTTTCATCCGCGATATCCGTGAAATCCGTGGCTCAATTCTAGTCATTCGAAATTTTGCTTCCCGATTAACCAGGCGGGCATTGCATTTTGATTGCAAGCGTTAGAATGACGGTTTGCCCGAACGTGTGTTTCTGAAAATTGGGACGATTGATATGTCAGATTGGCGAGGTGGCGACGACAAGAATGATAAAGGTCGCAAGGACAATAAAGCGAAACCAAAAGCGCTACCAGTAATAGTGCCGAAGTACCCATCGCCATCCAATGAAACGACTTCGGGAACTAGTGACTGGCGAGGAAAACGTAGGGGCAAAGACAGCGTTCGAACGGAAAGCGAACGGACATGGACCGGCGTTGGAAAACAGGCTGCATCCTCTACTAGTGGCCTAAAAAAAGCAGTCGTGGTTGGAACATTAGGTGCGACAATAATTTCTTTGTTTGCTTTATATGTCGTTTACATATTTTGGCGATATCCAGCCCTTCCTATTGTCATCAGTATTTCCGATTCGTATTCCTCAAATGACCTCGGGGAGAATCCGTTTGGTACTCAGACCATCAACTCGCTTAAGGAGCCACCAAAACACCTCGATTTAAAACGGGCCTCGGACAAAGTCAACGCCCAAAAGCTATATTCGAACCCCGAAAAAATTCCCAGCGGCGGACCTGATCGGAATGTCACGACTCATTTTGTTAGTTGCTTAATTGCAAGAGCAGGCAAATCAACTAACAGTCAACCCGGTGAGTGGGTCTTGCTTCTTAAGGATGACGATCCTTTTTCTAACGAACCGGACAACCAGGGATTACCGATCAAAGAGTTTCTCCAGCGAGTTGCGTCACAAACCGCACCGAATTGTTACTCTTGGATTGTTTTCGATGTAAAGCCTCTGACGGTGGTCACCAATTTGGGGGATCTGGAATTTCCATATGAAGCCTTCAAGATTGCTTTTCATTCCGGCTTAGAAAAAGATCTTCAGGATCGACTAATTATCAGCTTGCCATGTGAACAAAATCAGGAGAGCTGGATGGCACCTGAGTTTTCGAGTTCGGTATTTGCTCACTTTTTTTGGGAAGGAGTTGTTTCTGGCTTTGATTCCAAAAAAGGCGTCCTCACGCTTGAACAATTCGAAGTGAATTTGAGAAAGAAGGTCCAAGATTGCGTTAGGCTTAAACGAGTAGCACATCAGACTCCACCAGAGTTTTTGATGACGGAAAAGACCAAATCGAAAAAGCAAGGAATAAGGCTTTTCGATATTTCTACTGGCTCGTCCAAAATGCAGTTTTCACCAGCCATAAAAAAGGACATCAATGATAAATTCCACACTCTGGATGAATTATGGGAAAGGTATGGCAAACTCAAACCTTGTGTTCACTGGGAACCACTACGGTTTGCGAAAATCGAATCGCAGTTGATTCAAATGGAGGGTCTTGCGGAAGATAATTCGGGGAAGACGTGGAGCGATTTTGTTGCAAGCGTGTCTTCGGATATTGTCAATATGGAATTGAGTTCCGCGTTCACTCGGCGGGTCAGCTTAATCGAGTCGAAACTCCATAGTCAAGTTCGTGTCAGCAGCAAAATTTTTTCCAAAGAGATACTTGCTGATAGTCTTTCACTTTTGGCACCGTGGATCGAGAGACCACCTTTTTGGGTAACAGACGCAAATTCAAAGCAAAAGGAATTGGAATCGGAAAACCCGAATCTTCACAGAGACAGTAAGTGCCTGCAGGTTTGGACAGTCTTAGAGCTTGTCGCGAACAAGGATGATGTGGAACTATGGACGAACTCCTTCAACTCGAATGGATTGAACAGTTGCCTAAAATATTGCGACGAATTGTTGGGACAGAACCAGAATGAATGGCTTGAAATGCAGGTCCTCCACATCCTTTGGGACGCCGTAAAATCGGAACCAAACAGCCCCACCATAAGCAAAGCGATTGCTCGAGCGATCCGAACTTTTTCGGATTTGAATGCGATGGCATTCGACTCAAACAGGGAACTGACAAGATGGACCGAATCGCAACTCCTACAATTGGATGAACAATTTCTCCGAGCCTTTGATTTGTTAGTCGCGAATTCCTTTGACAAGTGTATTTCGGAATTTGACAAGATGCAGAGCGGTGTCGACAAGCTAAAAACGGAATTCTCAGTAATGAAAAATGCAATGGCGGTACGCGATGATGTACTGTGGCAGACTCCCCACATCCTTGCAGCCTTGATGCGTGACTTTCGCTATTCGACTACTGAAGCCAGCAAGCTTGAGATACTTGAGAAGAGCAGGCAATTGAGGAAAACACTCAATGAAGCCCTCGTACTACGTGATTTTTTTGCGGGTGATCCAAAAACAAAAAAACTCCAATTGAATTCCGATGCTACGAAAAAAGGCTTAGATGAGCTCGTCGAGTATATGAACAAGAAGTACAGTTCGGTCAGCATGAAGGCCTTGAGTGACTCTGGGACCATTCCGAAAACACGAATCGCGTTGAGGTGGCCCACGTTGAAGCTCAATCTTAGGAAAGAATTCCACACAGCTTTGGCAGAGTCCTACTCAAAAAACGGCGATTCCAAGGAAGAGTTGACGGACGCTTCGAAAATTACGGATAGTTCGTCGAACGAAGTCGCAAAGGAGTTCTGTACGGATCTGGATGAATTTGGAAAAGCACTTTATCAAAATATAGCTTTGGATGATCCGCGTTATTTGGGCATGGCAACCATTTCACGGGACGCTCCACGAGCGCAGGTAGACGATTCCAACAAAATTGCAACATTTGTCTACAACACCAGTTACAAAACGCGAATCATTGCTAACTCATTTGGGCAACGTGCAACGGCCTCTCGTGCCAGGGAAGACGAATGGCCGTGGGACGCCCCGACTCAGTTCGATAAAATCAATTCGGCTTACTACAACCTTTTTCAGGCTGAACGGCTTTGTCTGGCTCGTTGGGGAGACGGCAACTTAAACGCTCCGAAAAACGGAAAATTCTATTACCAGCGTCTGGAAAATGAATTTGATTCGGCTGATAGTCTCTTGAAAAACCTAGCGCAATCCAACTCGCTTGCGGAGGAATTAGACAAACGGCGTGCCGAGTTTAGCACCATTGCCGCCCAAGAACTAAAGCAGGTCGACGTTAAGGTTTCACCGGTGGTGGCGGAGGGCGACGCCTTTGTACCGCTTTCATTAGAGGCAAATAAATGGAAAGCGATGGCGACTCTGTTTGTTCAGAGCAGAGAAAGTGGCGGTCGCAAAAAAGTTCTCGCCTCCAAGATCAATCGATCTATGCCGATTTCCTTTGACGAAAAAGGCACTAGGAGCGAAATGAAAATGGATAAGTCTGATATCGGAGAGCCATTGCGAATCTCCGTCCGCGGCCATTTTCGTGATCAACTTATTCGTCCTGCAGATACTCGGAGCACAGAGGTTGTTGAATTCAAACGTCCTCCGTTGAATCCGCCCACGGTCCGGGTCACTGCGTTGGATTCGGATCCTATCACATTGTGGGTCCTATTGGATTGCTCCATGTCCATGGATGTTAACGGTGGCGGAATTTTCAAAAATGCGCAACAGACAGCAAAAAACTTGATCGACAAAGTTCGAGACTACGAGGAAAGTCCGATCCAAGTAGGGTTCATTGCATTCGGTAGGCTTGTTAAACCTGGCGATACGTCGCTAGAACTGACGCAATGTCCCATTGGAAATCAGATCTTTAAATCCAAAGTTAAGAGCAGGTCTCAGATCGACGATTTGATCCCCGTGATCGATTCGCTTCGGCCGTCAGGCTGTACGCCGCTATATGATGCGATCTATACCGCTTGCGAAGAAAGCAAAAGGGACGACCGAAATTGGATCGTTGTAATTAGCGATGGTAGTAATCAACTCGATTTGCTACGAGCAGGACAAAAAGATGACGGAGGTTTCTATATTCATCGGAACGGAGACAAAACGGTCAGGCAACTTAAGGATAAAATTGTTGACTCCAAATCTTCCTTGTTCGTCTTCCAGTACAACAATCATGCCTATATTGATAAAAATAAAAAAGAGTATGGTTCAGACTGGGTAGCAGACATCGAAAAAGCAAATGGCGAGTTGCAAACATTGCTGAATGATGTTTCCCCAAAGCGAGGCTCAAAGGGTACCAAATTATTTTATGATGACTTCAAAAAACTGAATGAAGACCTAGTTGCTTTGTTACCTTCTACGAATATCACAGTAATGGCAAATGGCATTCAAATCGGCACTGGGCGACTAAATCAAGAGATTCCATTAAATTTGGAGCTTACAGCGCCGACCAAAGCGACTGTCTCTGTCAAAAGCAATGGTCCTGCCTTCGATGCAGATATTTGGCTTTCCGGGAATGAGCAACTCGAAATGGTCTACTCGAGTACGCTCGGACTTTCGAGTGTTTCGTTTAATGAAAACCGAATAAAAAAAGGCATCTCGGAATTTCTCACGCAAATGCAAGACATGCGTGGAGGCAAGGAGCAATTTTTCGCAAATCCTATTCCAGACTCTCAATATCGACTGAAACTCCAGCTAGCCATGCAAGGAACTGGCTCAAAGGATGACAAGCAAAAGAATTTTACACGGCGTCCAAAATTCGTCGTTGCAGCCATGACGCCTTCCAACGGCGGATTAGAATCCGCATCCCGTTTGATTTCGGATTCCTTTTTTGTGCCAGGTACTCATTACCCAATTTTGGAATTCCCTTCCGTTCCATGGAAAGGAATTGACGACTGGTTATCGGAACTCGTCGATTTCGATGTTTGGATTGCAAATGATCTTCCGGGAAAGGCATTGAAAGTGCCTATGAATAATCCCGAACAAAAGGAACTATTTGGCAGTCAGATCACTTGCTCGCGAAATGGCAGCCGACTTACCGTTCTGATCAATCCAAACAAGGGAGAAAGATTTTTCGTTATCTGCCAATCTGCACAGAAATCCATTCGGAAATATGAGGAAGGCCAAGAAAAAGAGGCCGTGTTTGAGTTTGCGGAATCCGGCGACAATCCGGTCGAGCTTATTGTCTTAGAGGAGAGCGAACTAAAAGCGGACCGCATCGTCACACACTACTTTTCCAAGGAAATTAGAATCATAAAGAAATAAAATATGGGGAAAACCGTCGGCTCCCGCGCGGATTTTACGTAACCGCGATAGCTGGAGTAAACTCTACATTCGGGATGATTTAGGAAAGCCTTTGGTCAGAAAAATTGGAAACCGATAAATAGAAAATACGCGTGGTTTGAGTAGCAACCTCGCTACATTCGTTTGTATTTGAAAAGGTTCTGAGGTTTCGAAATGAACATGTCGAGATTTGGGTTTGTTTGCAGTGGAATTCTCTCCGCGTTGACTTGGAGTGCGGTTGCTTCGGACACCTTTGCTCAATGCGCATGTAACGGAGGAGGGCAAGGTATTGCGTACGAATCCGCTATGTCCCAGACGAGCGAAGCGGACATGCTTCTCGATGAACCCGACAACCCCGCGGAAATCTTCAATCTAACAGTTGTCGTCCAAGACAAGGCAATCGTTACCGTAAACGGTGAACCTACCACGACGACCGGAACGGTAAGGAATTATATCGTTCGTGGGCTAAAACCTGGCAAGTCGTACAAGTATATGGTCGAGGGCTTGCTAAAGAACGCGTCCGGCGCTGAGTACTACGCCAAAGACGAATTCAATTTCAAGGCTGGAGAAACGAAGCAAGTTGTCTTGAATCTTCGACGACGAGTACGCACACCACCACCACCTGCACCACCTACACAGATAATGCAGCTCCGATAGCACCAGCGGTCGCCAATTAAAAATCTCGAACCGTTAAGCGTGTTTTCCGTCTCTACTCAGTCTCAAGATTTTCAAGAATTCAGTGATTGGCTGAATTCTATTTGGGGCGACCGGGTTTGATTGATGTACAATGTTACGCAAGCTTGGCTCGGGAAGTCTGCGGCCCCTTTTCTTGGGTCGTTATTTATGAATTGAGACGTCTCGAGCAAGGCAAGTTTTTGGTAACACATACCCTTGTCTGACTCGATCTGCTGGTTCACCCCATGCAACTCCGCTTCTTTAACTCGTTGCTGCTTTTTTTACTTGTCAGCACTACAACGACCTTGCAAGCAGCTGAGTCTAAGCGGCCCAATGTTCTGTTTCTTTTTGCAGATGATTGGGGCAGGTATGCAAGTATCTATGCCGAAGTCAACGGCAAGGGTGGCATCAATGATGTGGTTCGCACCCCCAACTTTGATAGTGTTGCCAAGCAGGGCGTTTTGTTTCGCCACGCGCATGTAAACGCGCCATCCTGTACCCCGTGTCGCAGTTCGCTCCTATCAGGTCAATACTTCTGGCGTACTGGACGTGGGGCAATTTTGCAAGGTGCTGTGTGGGACGAGTCCATTCCATCGTACCCATTGCTTTTGCGAGATGCAGGCTATCACCTAGGCAAGGCATACAAAGTCTGGAGCCCAGGTAGTCCGCCTGACGCACCCTACGGAGGTCAAAAACATTCCTTTCAAAAGCACGGCGGCCGATTCAATCAGTTTTCTGAAAATGTTACGAAGTTGATCGAATCAGGCAAAACACTAGTCGATTCAAAAGAAGAGCTCTACAACGAGATACGCGGCAACTTCACCGACTTTTTAGCTGCCCGCGAACAAACGCAACCATTTTGCTATTGGTTCGGACCAACCAATGTTCACCGTCCTTGGACCAGAGGCAGCGGTAAGAAGCTCTGGGACATCGACCCCGATTCACTGCAAGGAAAGATGCCACCATTTCTACCCGATGTGCCAGAGGTTCGAGAGGATCTTTCGGATTACTTTGGCGAGATCGCAGCCTGGGATGCAGGCATTGGAGTCATCCTGTCGGAACTTGACAAGACCGGCGAACGGGACAACACCCTCATCGTGATCAGTGGAGATCACGGTGCCCCCGGTTTCCCGCATGG
>JANLUJ010001126.1:0-5976 GCA_031363425.1 Pirellula sp. | reverse complement strand
TATGGCAGAACGAAGAGGCAGGCAACCATTTGTCCTTTTTCCCGTCTAAGCTGAAGAGCTGGCCAGAGGTTCTCACCGAGAGAGGTTGGCACATGGGCGTGACAGGAAAAGGCTGGGGACCCGGCATTGCAAAAGATGCGAATGGAAATCAACGACAGATCACGGGCAAGCCGTTTAACAAGCACAAGTTGACGCCTAGCACTGCAGACATGAGCAACAACGACTATGCTGCCAATTTCAAAGAGTTTCTTGACGCGACACCTAAAGATGCACCATGGTGCTTTTGGTATGGGAGCACCGAGCCACACCGCAGTTACGAGTTTCAGTCCGGCATGAAGAAGGGTGGGAAAAAGCTAAGCGACATCCCAAGGGTACCTGAGTACTGGCCGGACGATGAAATAGTGCGCCATGACATGCTCGACTATGCATACGAGGTAGAGCATACGGACAATCACCTGGGGTTAATGATCGCGGAGCTAGAAAGCCGAGGCAAGCTCGACAACACACTCATCATTGTTACTAGCGACCACGGTATGCCATTTCCGCGTTGCAAGGGATATGCATACGAGGATTCGAATCATATACCACTCGCCGTTCGATGGCCTGCAGGCATGAATAAATCAAGCCGTTTGATTGACGATTTCGTAAATTTCACCGACCTCGCAGCGACGATTCTTGATTACTCGGGCATCGATGAGAAGGGCAGCGGCATGATGTCCATTATTGGCAAGAGTTGGCGCCCGATTTTCGAAAGCGACCAGGCCGGTCGCATTATGCCGGATCGCGACCATACGTTGATTGGCAAGGAGCGCACGGATGTCGGGCGGCCACACGACTGGGGTTATCCGATCCGTGGGATTGTAACCAGTACCCATCTCTTTTTGAAGAACTATGAACCAATGCGTTGGCCCGCGGGCAATCCTGAAACGGGATATACCGACACAGATGCCAGTCCAACCAAGACCTTTATCCTGGAGCTTGGACGGAAGGATCGCACCAACATGTTTTGGCAACTCAACTTTGGCATGAGACCAGGAGAAGAACTCTACGACTTAAGGGGGGATGCCGAGTGCACACACAACCTCGCTAGCGAAAGCGTTCATTCGAAATGGTGCGTCCATTTGAGAGAGCGAATGGAGAATGAACTCAAAAGCCAAAACGATCCGCGGATGGTGGGCAATGGAAATGTCTTCGACGACTACCCTGCTACGAACGGTGCAGGATTCTACGACAAGTATTTGCGTGGCGAGAAACCCAAGGCGGGATGGATTGATGAAACCGACATTGAAAGGGAACCCATCAGCATCAAATAGGGCTACCGGCAGAAAGATGTTTGGTAAGAGATGAACGCGATCAGCTGGCCGGAATCAAAACACTTTAGTCTTGGTCACATTTTTTACCTGCCATTTTTCTGCCAAACGCTTTGGCGAGATCGCTAAGTCTTGATTTCAAACCCGGAACGATACTGACGACTGAGCAGAGAGTTTGCAACCGAATGGTTCGGGATGCTCATTGCTTCGGCATTCCATTGCAACTCTTGTTGCGAAAACCTATTTGCCAATACCCCTAACAACACAGCTTCGGTCAGGGGTCCCGCGTAACCAAAGTGTGCTGTGGTGGGAACGCCTCCAAGACATGCATCCACAAATAGATGATAATGGTTGCCATTTGGCTGACGGTCGATTACCGTTTTTGCGAAATCGGATTCAGGCAATAAGATAGGTTGCGCCACGTGAGGCAAAAGAACAAATCCTTTTTCGCCGACAAACATGGAACCTTGATCTGGCAATTGAATCACTTTGCCTTCTTTGCTCATTTGCTTGGGCCAATTGGACGTGTCAGGCATCATTCCTCCGTCGCTCCAGGTGAGTACAAAGCCATCCGTGGTGAATTTGGAAGGCCCAAATGTATATCTCGTTTGGTTCTTCATTCCGTACGATTTCTTTGGCGGCTCAGGGCTGCTGGAAACAACTTTCTGCGGTGCCCCCAACTGCAAAGCAGAAAAGACAGGATCCAGAATATGGATAGCCATGTCCCCCATTGTTCCACAACCGAAGTCGTACCAGCGTCGCCAATTGGCGGGATGGTAATGCGCTTCCGAATAAGGTAACTCGGCAGCTGTTCCCAACCAGAGATTCCAATCCAAGTTGGCCGGTACTTCGTTTGGGACTGGCTCGGGGCCGTCGTATCCCCATGTTTTAGAGCTCCACGAGTGCACTTCTTTGACTTTGCCGATAACGCCGCTTTGGACCAGAGCCACTGCGGTACGATAGTCCGTGTTGGAATGGACTTGCGTCCCCATTTGTGTGACGAGCTTTTTCTGTTGAGCCAGCAGACGCATTTGTCGTGATTCAGATACATCGTGCGTCAGCGGCTTCTGGCAATACACATGCTTGCCACGACTCATTGCCGACAGGGCAGCTGGCGCATGCGTATGATCGGGCGTTGAAACTTGGACGGCATCGATTTCCTCCTGCATTTGATCCAACATCGTTCGGTAATCGCTGAATCGCTTTGCCTTAGGATGCTTCTCGGCAGCGGAGGCTAGTCGCTTGGCGTCCACATCGCAAAGGGCCACGATATCGACTTGAGCGTGCGAGCTCAAAGAACCTAAATCAGATGCCCCCATACCACCAACGCCGATGCTGGCCAAACGCAATCGTCCAGCGTTGTTAACAGTGGAGCCATGAGCGGCTCGAGCCCAAAAGGGAAGTGAAGCAGCAAGTGCAGTCGAGCGTTCGAGAAAGTCACGACGTAATAGTCTCACTGATTTTGGCTGGCGCGACATGAACGAACTCCGAGGGATGCGATAGACGATTAATGAACGCTTAGTTTTAGGTCGCCAACGTCAAAAAGCAAGTACACCGAGCGATTCCCGAACAGTCGACCATCGCGTCCAAAAAGGAAGGCAGAGTTCCAGCTTCGATCAAGTATCCTTTGACGCTTGGCTAAGCTGCACTACATCATGGCCCGCGGTATTTCCCTTCGTGATCTCAATCCATTCCTGTGGATAGCCTGGAGCGAACGGAACAACACGCGAAAGTCGCAGGTACTGCTCTGATGGTAGGTCCCAATCTCCAGCTTCCATCCCCTCAGAAAGTTGCTCGATCTTGCGCGAGCCTATGATCACACAAGCAACGCGATGGTCATGAAGCAACCAGCTGAGCGCCACCTGCGACGGCGTTTTTCCAAATTCCTTGGCCACTGCCTTCACTTCATCGATGACTCGAAAACTATTCTCGTTCCAATACCGAGGCATATCTATATCAGCTCTCAAGCCGACACGCGACCCTTCCTCCGGGCCATCTTTGAATTCATACTTGCCGGTCAACAGCCCGCTTGCCAAGGGACTCCAGCACATTAGCCCTAGCCCTTGATCGTCACACGCAGGCAAGATCTCTCGCTCGACATCACGGCGCAGTAGATTATACATGTGCTGGCCGCTTATCAAACGAGCAAGGCCGCGAGTGTCAGCGGCGGCGTTCGCTTTGACGATTTGCCAGCCATAAAAATTGCTGCAGCCGATGTAGCGAACTTTGCCCGCGCGGATGAGATCGTCCATGGCTCTCATGCTTTCCTCAATCGAAGTATGAGGGTCTGGACCGTGCATCTGATAGAGATCGATATAGTCAGTGCCGAGTCGCCGCAAGCTCGCATTGGCAGCTTCCAAAATGTGTTTTCGGGAAAGCCCTTTGTTGTTCGGTGTCTTGCCCATGCGAAACCAACACTTCGTTGCAATGACCAAATCGTCGCGTCGTTGCGAAGCGATCGCCTTTCCCACAAATTCCTCGGAGACACCGTTGCTATACATGTCGGCGGTGTCGATAAAGTTGCCACCTGCAGAAATGAAAGCATTGGTAATCGATGACGACGTTTCGTAATCGCAGCCCCAGTCTTTCATTCCGAATGTCATGGTTCCGAGACAGATTCGCGAAACCAAAAGACCTGAATTGCCGAGGTATCTATATTTCATGTTCGTAGTTTAGGTCGAAAGAGATAGTGATAGCGCTGAAGGTGGTGGTACGGTCAGTGATTGGGAGGCAGAGCCTCCTAGGCAGTGCGTTCCCAGGCTGGAGCCTGGGAGCGAGGGGACGAGGGCATCCGAGGACCTATTGATCGCGTAACGGACTTGCATTTCGTTCACTTGGGCAAGGTTGGCAACTTTAGATGGCTCGGAAACTTGCTGCTGCGCAATATGCTATGCGTGGCTTTCACGAAGTCCTCTTCTTTGGCTTCGAAAATATTCGGAACATATCGCTGCGGATTGCGGTCGATGAACGGGAACCACGTGCTCTGAACATGCACCATAAGGCGATGTCCCGGTTGGAAGTTATGCAGAATGTCGCTGATCTCCAACTCAACGAGGGCCGGCTTGCCAGGTTCAAAGGGTTTGGGAGTTGCAAAACTTTCTCGAAAACGTCCACGAATGACGGCCGCTCGAATCAATTCATGTTTACCGCTGCTGACAGCCTCTTTGCTCAGGGTTCGATTGCGATTGTTGTCGAGGGTGGGAACTGGCCCCACATCGATCACTTTGACTATCCAGTCGGCATCGCCTTGAGTCGTTGTTACCCACAAGCTCGCTTGGATTGGCCCGGCAATAGTAAGTGATTCTTTGAGGACATCGCTCTGGTAGACCAACACATCCGGTCTCCACGATGCAAAGCGTTGATCCTCTGTGACGTAATCCTTGGCCCAGGCCGTCGTGATTTCCGTCGTGTAAGGAACGGGCTTGCTCGGATCGCTTATGAAACTATCCGAAGCCTCGGAAACGGTCGGAGCGACGGGATCGATATGCCCGTTTTCGGCAAAGTACCAATTTGTTTTTTTCGCTTCTTTTGGGGGCCATTGATCGAATTGCCGCCATCGGTTCGCGCCCGTCTCAAAGACGGTCGCTTCCGCTGGTTCTGCGTTCGACTTTCCTCTGAGATGCGATTCGAAAAATGGAAGCAAAACATTTTGTTGGTACCATGTCGAAGTTGCGAATCCGAATTCGGCTTGTCCAAGTTTCCTGCCTTCGTCGTTGCTCCACTGACCGTGCGACCAAGGCCCCATGACCAATTGGTTCTTGATCCTTGGGTTTTGCTTTTCGATAGCCTCGTACGTCTTGAGCGGCCCGTACAAATCCTCCGTGTCATACCAACCACCCACGGTAAGCACCGCGGCTTTGATGTTTTTCAAATGGGGGAGGAGATTTCTCGCTTGCCAAAACGCATCATAATTTGGATGGGCTTCCATATCGTTCCAGAAACCGATCTCTTCGTGGAAGTGATACTTGTCGACGTTGCTAAGTGGCCCCAACTCCAAAAAGAACTGATACCCATCTCTCGTTGGAAACTGGAACGATGGATTGCCCTCCGTGGTTGGCCCTGGACGAGGACGTCCAAACGAGTAAAAGAAATTAAATCCCATCGGCAACACAAACGCACCGTTGCGATGGAAGTCATCGAAAAACCAATCGGCAATCGGCGCTTGGGGCGAGACCGCCAACAAGGCTGGATGCGAATCAATGGCTCCGGCGGAAGTGTAAAAACCAGGGTACGATATCCCCCATTGTCCGACACGACCATTGTTACGCGGAGTGTTTTTTACTAACCATTCGATAGTATCGTACGTGTCACTGCTCTCATCGAACTGCTGGTTGGTCGTCTTGTTTTCGATGTGAGGACGCATATCCAGGAACTCGCCGCCGCTCATGTACCGTCCACGGACATCTTGGAACACAAAGATGTACCGATTCTTCTCAAACTCAGGGCTCGGTCCAAGCCTGGTCTTATACTGTGACAAACCATAGGGGCCTACACTATACGGTGTTCGCGACAGCAAGATCGGATATTGGCGGCTTGGGTCGGCATCGTTGGGTGTGTAAATAGACGTAAATAGCTCAGCGCCATCGCGCATTGTAATGCGAACTTCAGACTTGCTGTAATTTGCCCGAATCAGTTCGGCGCGTTCGTCGATTGGGCTTTGTCCGAG
>JANLUJ010001107.1:0-9201 GCA_031363425.1 Pirellula sp. | reverse complement strand
TTTGAGGTGGCATAGGCTTCCAGCCTGTGTATCGGCATGGAAACACAGGCTGGAAGCCTATGCCACTTTTTATCGTACCCAAAAATCTAATCTGGACAGAGCGCTAGCCAACCTCATTCGGATATTTTTTACTCTACATCGTTCTGCCAAAACAAACTAGCGATCCTGTTGGTGCTACACTAGACCCTCTCATAATGACAACGTCTATTGTTGGAGTTCGAATCAAAATGAGGGTTAGTCCACTCTCAGCAACCTGTGCTCTCATTCTCTGCGTTGGCGCGCTGATATTGTTACTGCCGCCGAGAGGAGCAATCGATTACTCCAACGACTCCGTTGGCATGACTGTTGTGCTAGTGGGAGCATCGCAATTTGGCGAGGCACATGTCTATACCCGGACACTTCGGAAATTCGAGTCGTTGGTTCACGAGTATTATGACGGCTCAATAAAATTTGAAATGTATCTCAACAGCGAATTGGGCATTGAAAAGGACTATTTCGCCTATATGAGCCTTGGAATTGCCATAGACTATTCCATCGTCACCGCTTCGCACATGTCCACGTTTGCCAAGGAAGCGCCGTTCATGGACACGCCGTTTTTGTTTCGCGACCTCGATCACTGGTCGAAAGTCGTCAACAGCGATGTCTTCCAACCAATCGAAGAGGCCGTGTACGAAAAAGCCGATGCACTATTGATCGGCTATGCGGGTGGTGGCGTTCGGAATCTAATCGTCAACCGACCAGTCCGCGACATGGACGAACTGCGAGGATTGCGTATGCGAGTCATGGGAGCTCCCATTCAAGCGAATATCTTTCAGGCCATAGGGGCAGTCCCGTCGGTAATTGCTTACAACGAAGTCTACAACGCGATTCAAACTGGGGTGATCGAGGCGGTGGAAAACGAGGCGTCGAGCGTAGAGCAGATGAAGTTCTACGAAGTTGGCCCAGAGATATCCCTGACACAACACGCTTTCACACTTAGGCCGATCGTTTTCAGCGGCAAGACCTTTAAGCGTCTCCCTAAGAAACTTCAGACCGCCATTCTGCGGGCCGGTCGCGAGGCTGGCGAATACGGCCGCGGGATAGAGTCCGCTCAGGACAACGATATTTTGACGAAACTTGCGCAGCAGAAGAAGCTAAGGCTACATGCGTTCACCCAAAGAAGTGAACTGCTTCGATTGGCCGAACCTGTCAAGAATGCCTACGCACGGCAGATAGACGCTGAAAAAGTGCTCATGCAAATCAACGCTATGCAATAACCCCGAATCGGACCCGCCAACGTGTTTAGAACTGTGTTGCAATGGTATTACCGACAATTGAGATCGTTGATTACGATTCTCTTGACGACGATGTTAGTCGTGGTATCCATGCAAGTCTTCTCGCGTTTCACAGGTTTCATTCCGCGGTACTTGTGGACAGAGGAGGCTTCGCGATTTTGCTTTGTTTGGGTAATCATGATCGGATCCATCATCGCCGTTCGTGACAACACACATTTCAATGTCGACATACTTCCGCATCCGAAATCCAAACGTGTCGAGGGCATCTATGGTTTGATGACGCACTCGGCAATGCTCGCCATGGCGTTTGTCTTTGTGCGATATGGCTACGAATTTGCGCGGTTTGGAGTCAGGCAAACCTCTGAGATCAGCCAGATCAACATGCTAAGTATTTATCTCGCTTTTCCTGTCGCAGGTGTGAGTTGGGTTTTGTTTTTGGTCGAGCACTTGTTGAGCGACGTCAACTTGATCACGAACAAAGACGAAGGAAGTGAGTCATGAGTCCAGTCGAGGCCGCGGCCATCCTGTTTGGCAGTTTTATGCTGCTGATTGTCCTACGTGTTCCAGTTGCATTCGCATTAGGCCTTGCATGCGTACCCTTACTGTATCTAGATGACAAATTGACTCCGATCATGCTGTGCAATGAAATGTGGAAGTCCTACAACTCGTTCATTCTACTATCAGTTCCGTTCTTTTTGCTGGCCGCCAATCTAATGAATGCAGCCGGCATCACCGAAAGGCTGGTGTCCCTAGCCCGCGCCAGCGTGGGGCATTTTCCAGGGGGACTTGGGCATGTAAACGTATTGGTCAGCATGCTGTTTGCGGGAGTGTCCGGTTCATCGACAGCCGAAGCCGCAGGTATCGGATCCATCCTAATTCCAGCCATGAAGAAACAAGGATACGACGCCAGCTTCTCCGTAGCAATTACGGCTTGCGCATCGGTGATGGGAGTAATAATTCCGCCCAGCATCTTGATGGTCGTGTGGGGAGGATTGATGTCGGTATCGATCAGCGGTCTCTTTCTAGCGGGAATAGTCCCTGGAATATTGATTGGCCTGTTCATGATGGCCACCGTCCATGTTTTTGCTAAACGTCGACACTATCCTGTTTATCAACGAGCCTCGCTGGTTGAGTTTCTTCGCGCGTTGCGAGGGGCCTCGCTTGCTTTGCTGACACCAGCAATCATCGTTGGGGGAATCGTGGGAGGACTATTCACGGCCACCGAAGCTTCGCTGATCGCGGTAATCTACTCGTCGGTCCTAGGTGGAATCGTTTATCGATCCATTGGACTTCGCGAATTTCTGCGAGTCCTCTATGCGTCTGCCGCTTTTTCGGCTGTAGCCTTATTCTGCATCGGGACTGCATCAGCCTTTGGCTGGTTGCTGGCCTATTATCGTGTTCCCCAGGAGCTTGTCGCTTTTGCCGAGGGCTGGGGAACGAATGCAACCACAACAGGTTTCGTTATCGCAGGGGTCTTTCTGCTCGTTGGAATGTTTATCGATGCGATCCCAGCCATCGTGGTTGTAGGTACCGTGTTGATGCCCGTCGCGGAAAGAGCGGGAATTCATCCGATTCACTTTGCGATCATCGGTGTCGTCTCGTTAGCATTCGGACTGGTGACTCCTCCGTACGGCTTGTGCCTGCTGATAGCTGCTTCGATCGGCAAGATCAAGGTCGTCGAAGCTCTCAAGGATGTCTCGATTATTCTTTTGCCTATGTTGTTGCTATTGTCACTTGTGATCGTGTTCCCGGAAATCGTCATGTTTCTGCCAAAGACATTCATTCCGGACCTGCGTTAGGTTGCCCGTTGATTCAGTGAAAGGAAAGAACAGTGATACCTGATCCGTTCGTTTGTTGCCTACGACCGCACGAGCGTAACTACGCTTGCCAGGCAGTGGAAGGTATCTTGCAAGATGCCGTTCGAATAAATGAGGGCCTTAACTGAACATGTCCGAGATCTTGCTCCAAATAACTGGCTCAATGCGAGTTTCACTTATTTTCGCATTGCTTTTCGTACTCTCTGGTTTCGAGTTCATGGTGCCTCTTGTTAGATCGAAACGCACTTCTTGGTTGAAGACGATTCCCAACTTGGTAATGACCGTGCTGCTGATCTTTACCAATTTGCTTCTATCCGGAATTTTCAGCTGGGTGGGATGGATAGTAGAGGCGAATAACTTTGGACTTTTTCAATTTGTCGGGCAATTACCGACCGCAGTGATGTGCATTGGAGGAGTCATGCTACTTGATTTTTGGGCCGCATGGCTGCCTCATTTTCTTTTGCATAAATTCCCTTTCTTGTGGCGATTTCATTCCGTGCATCATTCCGATGCAATGGTGGATGTGACTACTGCATTTCGGCAACACCCCGTCGAGACGATTTGGCGTTTTTCTTTTTACTTGACTGGTATGTTGCTTTTCGGACTGCCGTTATACGTACTAGTTCTTTACATGGTCCTATCTGCGACAAACGCACAACTGGAACACTCTAATATTCGGCTACCAAGATACCTCGACAGAGCCCTTCAATGGTTCATCGTAACACCCAACATGCACAAGGTGCATCACTCCAAGTATCAAGTGGAAACCGATAGCAACTATAGCAATATCTTCTCGGTCTGGGACAGATTGTTCGGCACTTTCCGTCGCCGCGACGATTACTCGACTGTCGAGTATGGGCTAGATTATTTGGACAAGACAGATTTTACCTTGCGAGATTTGTTGGTTGAAATCCCACTGAAGAAGCCTTCGAAGTAGTGACGTAACCCTAGGACGCACCCGTAGGTCCGGCTGTCCCAAGCCGGACGCACACGTAGGTCCGGCTGTCCTCAGCCGGACATTCACTCGCAGATTGGAATTCATCACATGACGCCAACAGACTACCTGCTAATGGATCAGTTCCCTCGCTCCAATGCCTATCATCCTGATTGGGTTATCGCGAATGCTAGCGGTGGCGCGAACTCCTTGTGGCTTACGGAATGGCTAGCGTCCGCACTGGAGTTGGAACCAGGAATGAATGTACTGGATCTCGGCTGTGGCTGTGCCTCGTCCTCAATATTCCTAGCACGAGAATATGGAGTTACGGTTTGGGCCACCGATTTGTGGTTTAGCGCCTCGGACAATCTGTCTAGGATCCGCGATGCGGGTCTGGAAGGTACGGTTTATCCAATACATGCTGACGCACGATCGCTGCCATTTGCTGCTAACTTCTTCGACGCAATCGTGTCCATCGACTCCTTTTTCTATTATGGAACGGACGATCACTATTTGAGTTATCTAGCTCGGTTCGTGAAACCAAGTGGTGTCATCGCGATTGCCCAGGCCGGACTCATGCAAGAAATCGAAGGCTCGCTTCCAGAGCATATGCAACACTGGTGGGCGAGCGAACCCTCCATGTGGTGCCTACATTCGTCTGCATGGTGGCGTCGACACTGGGAGCGGACAGGCATAGTTGAAATAGAACGGGCCGACTCCATGCCAAATGGATGGCAACTCTGGCTCGAATGGCATAAGGTATTAGCGCCAAATAATTTAGTAGAAATCTCCGCGGTTCAAACGGATGGCGGGAAGTACCTCGGATACAACCGAATCATTGGCCGTCGTCGGGCCGAGGTCCTTTTGGAGGAACCGATTTCATCAGTACCGTCAAGCTATGTTCCGAAGCCATTGCTTCGAGCTTGTCCCTAGCGTCCATCTTACCCTGTGGAGCTTTCGCCTTTCGGCTACACTGAAGCCTATCGATTCCCGCCTATGGGCCCGCACCGAATCACCCTCTTCAACCTAATGAAACATGACGAACAAAATTCAAGTTAGCCAACTTCATCGACGCGATTTCTTAATTCAAGCATCGACTGCCGGTGCTGTTTTAGGTTCGATGGCTTCCCCACTTTTGCCGCGGCTCGCGCAAGCAAAGCAAACGCCAGCAAGCGATCGCGTTCGTGTCGGCGCCATTGGAGTCGGAGGTCGTGGAACGCTACTTCTGCAGCAGCTGCCTGAGTCTGCGGAATTGGTAGCCATTTCCGATTGCAATGTCTCCAAAGCCGAAGAGTTTAAAGCCAAAGCCAAGGGCAACTGGCCTGTTTATCAAGACTATCGAAAGGTTTTAGAACGCAGGGACATTGATGCCGTCATCATCGCGACCGGCGAATTCCAACGAATTATCCCTTGCATCGAAGCATGCCAAGCGGGCAAAGATGTCTACGCAGAAAAACCGTTGACTCTCTATATTCAAGAAGGCAGAGCACTGGTCAACGCGGTACGAAAACACAATCGGATTCTTCAAGTGGGTACCCAACAGCGATCCATGGAAATGAATCGTGTCGCTTGCGAACTGGTTCGCAGTGGCGGACTAGGGAAGATCCTTGAGGTTCGAGCAATCGCCTATGCCGGCCCAGAACCTTCACCTCAAGAACCATTGCCTGCTCAAGATATTCCGCAAGGACTCGATTGGAATCTGTGGCTCAATCAAGCGAGTAACCGCCCATTTAACAAGCAATGGATGGGGTGGATGAAGTGGCGAGATTTCGCAGGTGGTGAAATGACGAATTGGGGTGCTCACGGAGTCGACCAAATCCAATGGGCGCTTGGTATGGATGCAACGGGCCCAATCGAAATCACGCCGCTTACCGAAGGACGCAATGGACAGGTCAGTATGAAATACGCCAATGGCGTTCCCGTGAACTTTGTCATTGAACCCGGCAAAGGCCCGATGGGCGGGGCGATTTTCGTATGCGAGAAAGGCAAGCTGGAAATCAATCGCAACAAGTTTAGCTCGAACCCCCCGGAGATAGCTGAGAAGTTGCTCAAGTCGTTGAACATCGAAGAAGAAGAACGCAAGTGGAGCGACAGCCTAGCACTTTGGCAAGCAAAATGGCATCTTCAAAATTGGATCGATTGCATACGATCCCGGAAATTGCCCGTGGCAGATGTCGAGGTAGGTCATCGATCGGTCAGCGTTTGCCATCTCGCAAACATCGCGCGCAGCCTAGGCAAAACACTTCGTTGGGACCCACAGGGCGAGGTCTTTCTCGGCGACGACGCACCGAACAAGTTCCTGACCCGAGAGCGTCGCCCCGGGTTCGAGTTACCCAAGTTGGGGTAGTTATAACTCGCTCAGTCGGCACGAACCAAACGCAAATTGTTAGACACATGTCCCCGAAAACAAGGCAATGCAAATGAACGAGAATTCGAAGTCAATCGTTGGCAAACTAATCGAAGAACTCACTCATCAACGAGACGAGATCAAACTGAGAATCCATCTTGGAAGTCTCGACGCCAAAGAACAGCTAGGCAAGCTAGAAGAACAGCTCTTTCAATTGCGTCAAAGCTTCGCACCGACGAAAGAGGCGGTAGACGAAACTGCGGAAGATGTTTGGGATGCGCTGAAACTAGTGGGAACTGAAATCAAGGTAGGTTTCGATCGGATATGGAAATCCGTACAGGGACCGAACAAGAATCAAGGGCAACCCTAGAGCGAGTTGATTACTATGTTGTCGCCTGATGGCCTAGCTCTCGACAATCGGTTTGATCCGAGCGAAAAATATTGCAAGTCGATTACTGAAGTTTTACAATGGAGAGCATCGACAAACTTCATCGGGGCGTGGCTCAGCCTGGTAGAGCGCTGCGTTCGGGACGCAGAGGTCGTGAGTTCGAATCTCGCCGCCCCGATTTGAGGCGGAGCCTCAAATAGAGAGAAGAGCTCAAATAGAGAGTAGAGAAGTGAAAGTTGAGCAGTAGAACGTTCTCGCCGTAGAGCGGATCTCGGGTTGATCTAGCCGTGAGCATGTTCTTTTGACTTTTGGTGATGGTGGTCGATATTTATGGCCCCCAAAAGCGTTGTGTCGAGCTTTGCGTAACGAACCATTCGACTTTCTCTTTCTACTCGGTCTACTTTAGCCGAATGACTTTCCAATTCGAAAAGCTCCTTGTCTACCAGAAAGCGGTCGATACCCGTAACCTCGTGGCATGCTTGAACGACCTGAGGATACAATGGCTTTGTTTAAATCGATTGGCATTCCTACACCGACAGGTAGAGCACCTCTCCAATGAGGCCTTGTTTATTGTATGGGGCATTGTACTGGCCATTATTGAACTGTTCGTTGACGTGTCCATCCCACGGATCGAGAAACGAAACGGCGTGATGTGTGCACCGACCCACCACCACGAAGTGACCACCCCTGGTATTCCAATAAACCAGCGCGATGGCGGGTTTATTGATCGCAATCTTGTGTGGTTGGATACGGTGCGAGTGACCAGTTCGGCCGACATGTTCCACGCGTAGCTGCTCCGCTCTGAGTGCGTTGGCCAATTGACCGGCATACAATCCGAAGTTGGCCATCGTCGACGCCATACTGCTCTGATCCGCGGGAAAGGCACCCGGATTAAGACACATCGGCCCGGCGGCTGATACGCCCAATGGCGCCAAAGCGTTGTTCACCGCATTGCGATAAAGCCGTTGGGCAAGATCCCATTCTTCTTCCGCGTAGCTCATCTGCCTGGCGATACCGCGCGCCATCCACGCCGAGGCGACGCCACAGGAATTCATCTGATCCTGCTTCCAAATCTGGTAGGTGCGTCCGTGGCTATCACGTTCGATATTGATCATACTGTCTCCAAAAGGGAAAGCGTTGCCGGGCCATCAACCGCGATGCGGCTCAAAGACCGAACTTTTTGAATCGCCGTCAGGTTGCGAGAATGAGATCCTGGATTGAAGGCCAGATCAGATACCTATGGTACTCGCTATTATCTTGGCGTGCCAGCAAGCCCCTCACACCGCCTTCGATAGTAGCGTTTCTGATTCCTGATGGTGCGTTCACATGGCCTCGCGTATGAAGACGCACTAGCCGAAACGAGTTGAACTGATACGATTCTTCTATGGAATCGTTCGCAATTCTGATCGACTATGAAAACTTCGCTTGCCAGCCGGAAGGGCTACAACGGTTCATTGCCGACTTCTCCAAACGAGGAGCAATCGTCGTCAAGCGTGCGTATGCAGATTGGGTGAGATTCGCAACGCATCGCCAACAACTTCAACAAACGGACGATCGTAGTCTCCAATAAAGCGAACGCACACCGCTACATGGGTACGCATTGCGACGAGTTTGTGAACGGCGACATCTATCTCGCCTCGGCTCGAAAAACGACGAACATCACAACTCCACAGCTAACCGAATCGCCGAAGATCGCCTCGCCCAAGAAAACGCTGACAAAAACACAGGCTCCTACATCTGATCAACTCAATGAAATTCAAACGCGTCTAATGGAGGCTTGGCAGACGCATGGCTTGGAACGGCCGTTCCATCTGTCAGAACTAGGTGCTCAGTTGAAGAAAATGAACAATGGACTCGACTGGAAGGAATATGGATTCAAGTCCTTGAAACCAATGGTAGCTCACTTGGTCACAACGGGTTTCTTGCGCATTGAATTGACGAACCGATCGAACGAGCGAATTTTTCTTGTGATTCGTGAAAGCCATAACCGCCCAAGCTCTGACGCAGCAGCGGTTTCATCTCAACCATGTTCCACCATTGCAATAGATAAGGCAGCTGACAGAGAAACAGAACTTGTTTCCCTGATGAACTCGCTCGTACATGGAAGCATACGCTGGGACATTTTTCGGCCCTTGCTTCTTCAGACAGAGCCCAAATTAATTTCGGATCTGCAAAACGATGACGCGTTCCTGATGTTCTTGCAGTCGATAGAATCGGTGGGTGCAATCGAGCTACGATATGATTCGACACAAAGAACGTACTATGTAGCTAAACCTCGAGACAACCGGTCTCCAACAAGTCGTCTAGTCGAAGTCGAAGCAAAAGCAAGTTTCGCGAATGATGCAAATGCTATGAAAGCATATGGCGGTACCCAGTCGGAAGGTTGGACGCAACCAGGGCTTTTCTAAGCTATCGCTTTTAGCTGAAGCAGAAGTTGGTGC
>JANLUJ010001086.1:0-1270 GCA_031363425.1 Pirellula sp. | reverse complement strand
CCACCAAGCCCCATTCGATGGTCGGATACGACTAGATCGACCAACGTATCGCCGCGAGCATCTGCGTTCTTTTGAGAACGCACCTTCCGGCGCTCTATCATTCGTTTTCGCTCGGCGTCCGATTCCATGTCAAGCCATTCGCGGAGTTGATTGAAGTGCGCTTCGAGTGGTTTCGGCATTAATGTGTGGATCGGATTTGGTTGTTCTCTTCAGTTGCTCTTTTGAGCTGCGATTGTAACGTTCATCTACTTATTCACACAGCCCGCCGTCGACGAAACACCCCAAGCTGTTGACTTGGTATACTATGGTTTCGTTTGAATCGGAGAAAACTTCCCAACCTTTATTTTCAAGGATCACTAGTCGCCATGTCCCTCAAGACTCTTCTATCGAGCATCGTAGTTTGTTTATTCGCTGGAAACTTTGCAGTAGCTCAATCGACTAGTACAAGCAAGCTGTACGAGTTGCGGTCCTATGTCTCTGAACCAGGACGTCAATCCGATGTTCTCAAATTGCTATCCGAAGGCAGCATCCCAATCATGACGAAACATGGCCTTAATCTAGCTGGGGCGTGGACCAACGTCGATGCATCAGACGAGCGGGTGTTTGCATTGATTGGCCATAAAGACAAAGCGTCAGCTGAGGCTGCTCAGACTGCCTTTCAAAACGATCCAGCTTGGAAGGATATCCTTCAGAAATCTACCATCGACGGCAAGAAACCGGTCACGTCGGTTGAAAGGATCTTTTTGACCGTCAATGACTACAGTCCAGCTTTAGAAATAAAAGATGTGGGCAATCGAGTTTTTGAATTGCGTACCTATATTGCAACCAAGGGAAACCTAGCCGCTCTCAACGCTCGCTTCAAGAATCATACCTTGGGGCTATTTAGTAAGCACGGAATGACCAACATCCTGTATTGCTCGGTGCTGGATGCTGAACCGCTGCCCGCTGCAAAACTGCTTGAAGCAGTTTCCCCTGTAGGTAAAGGTGCTGCAGAGCTCGACGCAAACCTGCCTGCCGCAGGCAATAGCTTGGTTTACTTCATTGCCCACGCTTCGCCCGAGGCCGCTAAGGCGTCCTTTGGGAAGTTTATGGCCGATGAGGACTGGACCAAAGCATACAAAGCTTCCGAGGCCGCTGCGGGCGGATCTTTAACCGTCAAAAACGGCGTCAAGAGCTTGTTCCTCAAGCCGACTGCGTTCTCGCCAATCAAGTAACTTGCCTTGACATACAAGGCGATCGGCGAATGACAGGCTGGAAGCCTATCCCACTT
>JANLUJ010001081.1:0-5790 GCA_031363425.1 Pirellula sp. | reverse complement strand
GTGATGGTTGGAGCAACGGCCTTTCCAAATATATCAACAGCCCCAGGAAGTGTTATGGCAACACCAGGCATCGCAACATCACCTGCGTCTTGAACACCATTTCCGTTCAAATCTTCGTATTTAAATCCGTGGATTTCGGTTCCGCGAACCAATTGCAGTTTATAGTCCTCGACTTCACCGTCGTTGGCGTGACCGGTTGGCAGTAGTACCTTGGAGTCCATCGCTCCGGAAGTCAAACGAATTCGCATGTAAGCGGTGCCAGGAACAATATTGGCACTCAATGGAATTGGGAACGTCAGTGTCTGAGTTCCATTGGCGTTGACCGCCACGCCAGCGAGCACTTGATCGGCAGGCTGATTGAAGTTGCCGTCCCGCATCCAGTCCACATACGCTGTGATATAGCCGATCTGTCCTGCCGCTAGATTTGAAACAGTAACAGATATGCTACCAGTATTGTTCGCCATCGACTGCGATACGAAGGTCGGAGCTCCAACGACAACCTGGCCGTTGGTCTTGAACATGGATGTGTCCACGCCATCTTCGTCGTCGCCAATGATTTGAATATTGTCGAGCGCGTAGTAGTCCGAGTTGGCATTCACAGCACCGCTACCGTCAAACGTGACTGATACTAAATTGCTCCAATTAAACGACTCGGTTTGAAAGTCTGCTAGTCCGCCTGGTCCGTCAACAATTCCATCGAGGGTGACAACTTTTGTTAAAGTACCACCACCCTGAATATTGCCAGTCACCGTGACAAATTTCGCGCTTTCATTGACTAAGCTCAAATTAGATGCTTCCGCAAAATCAATCGACCCGATTGAAAAGGTCCCACCTGCGACAGGCGACATCGTCAACGAATTGGTACCAGCAAAATCATCCACTATTAGGTTCGTCGTACCGTTTGCCGGGAAAGCGGGAGCAAAAGAATTGTTAAAATGTCCGTGCGGAACTAACAAATCAAACAAGAAACCATTCTGAGTAAAATCGGCAGCTAGTGACGTTTGAGTACCAGGAGCTTGAGGGGCGGTTTCGAAGTTTGCAACGACTGTAGCTGGGTTATTGTCATCGCCATCCGCGTTGACCGATGGCTGACCATCGAGTTCCGAATCCCGAAAGATGCCGAGCCTTGGTCCCTTGGGCGCGTGAATCGCACCATTTTTAGCGATGGTCGTCCCATAGGTATCCGGAGCATCACCTGCGTCGTAGAAAACTGGGGTAATCGGATTCGACTGTCTAATCTCAATTGCAGCATGAGCGAACGCTGCACTACCCGAGTTCTCAAATGCCCAGTCCAATTTATTATCATCGTCGGTACTGAAATTTCCCCATACCTTTGCAGAACCTCCGGTAACATGGAACGGCTTGAAGAGATCTGCAGAAGTTGGAGCCTGGCCGGAGAAAGGAATTGCTTTCTTCTGATTGAGAGATGGGTCAGCTAGGAATTTGTCCGGTACGAGTGAGGCGATTGGCACTGGCACGGGAGCCTGACGCTCGACTGTGAAAATACTATCTATAACCTTGTTTCCTGCCTGAACCGTATTTGGCAAGGTAAGGCTTGACCCACCACCTATCGCATTTGCGAACGCTCCGCCAGCGTCGTCCATGGGATCCAGTTGATCGACGCCATGATAGGTACCTGCAATCGCAATAAAATCTGTGCTAACTCCTCCTCGCAACTTGACGCTGACCAATCTATCCATCGAAGCGGACCCAATGGGGATCACGAGAATAATCGAATTCAGTCGTGTGTTTCCGATGACCGAGGGAGGCGTTGCGTCAATAAAAGAATAGAAACCTTCTACCTGCCCACCAGCGACATAGGGATTTGTCGCTGATCCTGCTCCGGGAACAGGAAAAGTCGTAAGTCCGAGTGGAATAGTCTTGGATACCCCATCTACAACAAGGTCCAGGTCAGGCAAGCCGGTGTCAGTAAAATTTGCTGCAACCACAATCGCTGCATCTGGTCCGTGCAAGACTGTAATCCCGCTGGTTGCCAAAGTTCCGTCATTGTTCAGTACCCCCGATTGGACGACCTGCGTAACGGCGCCATTTCCGGCGGTGCTGGTAAGGTTGAACAACTGCCCGAAGTTATTATCCGAAACAACCGCCATGAGCTTTCTATCTTCGAGCGGTTCGCACATCAGGCCGCGCATCAAAATTTTGCCGGCTTTGCTATCTTTGCCCGGAATGCGTTTGGCTCGTTTGCTACCTGCTCCGAAGAAGCGAATCGAACCGCGGCGGCTTGCGGCCGAGGAATGAGTTCGTAGCTCAAGACCGAGTAGACCGAGGAACATCGTCCAAATGGAGTTGAAACCGGACACGAAGCGACTAACCAAAGTCGGCGTTCGGAAAGCACTCTGCCACCAAGCCAGCCGAGCATGCTGCCTGGTCATAAACGCTGTGGTGCTCTGGCGAACTCGATCGCGGAGCTTTTGAAGCTTGATCTGATTGCGTTCGCTTCGTGCTACTTGGCTGGACATTTGACGACGTGCATTTCGGAAGCTCATGGTTTTGTTCTCTTTAGTTGCTTAACAGTTTGTTGTGAGATGATCCGGAGGGATTTGAATTCGAAATAATGAAGTTTTTTATGGCTCTGCGTCTTACGATCGCGGAAAGGATTGACCTGAAGAGATCAACAAGCGTCACTCAATCCGCGACCAGTAATCACGAAAGCGGCGGGGCAAACGCTTCGGCACCCGACGAAGCGATCGGGAATCGAAAAAGATCACAATGGACGACGGCGATTTCATTCGTAGCATGAAAAATCTCGGCATTTCGGGCGATTTACGACGGTAGGTTGTTGATTGGTGCATCATTAGAAGTTGACGAAGAAGTTGGACTTCAAAAACGGATCTTCCGCGTTATCGAAAAATTCTTCGCAGACATCGGAACAAGAGTAATTCAACAAAGTTAATTCCACAACGTTTTTAACCGGCACGACACCGGCACGATGGATGAGTTTTAACGATTAGGACGCCTGTTGAGATTTTCAGCACAAAAAGAAATCGCAGGGATGCAATGAAAACGTTGAAGAAAATGGGGTGAGAGCATTGGCCGTTAGAAATGGCAGTGGCGAAGTACACCTAAAAAATTAACAGAAAAACCGGAAGATTTTGGCGGTTAGAGATTGTTCCAGGCGGCGGTTTTGACTTGGAAATGGGGATTTCTTGTCGATTTCTATCCGCCTCGGGGAGCATAAGCACTCGATAAGTGGGGTTGACAGCATGTTATCAGCCCGTTTTAGCCTGACTTGTGGCCTAAAATAGAACGATCCGCAAGGCAAACCGGCTTGCCTTGAAGCAGAACGATCCGCAGGGCAAGCCTGCGGTATTTTCTGTGCTGGAATCCCGCATGCCTTGGGCTGCGGTTCGTTCGGCTTTCTGGCTAAAGAGCAGCAGGGCAAGCCGCTTGTAGCCTTGAAGCAGAAGAATCCGCAGGCCAAGCCTGCGGTATTTTCTACACGCGACTTTGAATTTGCTTCAGCGACTTAGACACGCTAAGGCAGTCAAACTCGTCATCAATTCGAGTCACTAAACCCTTGCGAAAGTGGAAATGCAAATTCACCCAGTATGCAGCCATTTCGTGCCCCTGATAGCAAACTTGGTCCTCAAACCGTGCTACCACACGATCATCGCAGACCATGTAAACAGGTTTCAAAATCCCATTCTTGCGAGTAAACGTATCGAAGAACCGGTTGAGGAACTCTTGAAAACCAGAAAGGCCTTGCCAGATGCCCGCGAACGTGACTTGATTCGGATCAGCGGGGCAATTAAACGCGAAGTCATCCGCGAAAATGTCGCCGCACGAATGTAACATGCCGCGGCCTAACGAATCGTAACCGTCGACAAACCGGCTAGCAACTGACTCCAAATCGATCGTCAGGTCCAGAAACGATATCGCATGACCATCGACCGACATGGCACTGGCCAAATCCTGAATCGTTTGCAAACGCAAGGATCCGCCTGCCTCGGCCTTGCGAATCACTCGTTCCGAATAGCCGGACCGCTGACCTAACTCGGCCTGAGACCAGCCCAGAAGTTTGCGACGACCGCGAAAAGTCGTCGCGTTCACAATAAGTAATCGCGCGTTAGTATTCAAAGGTGCCTCTTGCTGCTGTTCATGAGTCCGTGCGACTTTTCGGTTGCGATGCTAATCAACGCAACCTTAAGAATCGATTAAGGAAAATACCTACTTCAGGTAGCTTAACGATCCGGGTTTCTTTCAACAAAAAAACAAATACTTTCTAAGAAAATGGAAAAAAATCCTCGAACGCCTACATTTTTCAACTCGTTCGTTGCTACGGGCACTCAGGTTACAAGAATTGTCGAAATTTTCAACCCACCCGATAGAAGCGCCCTTCTAGTTGCCAAGAAGCCTTCTAGCCGAGCGGCGATCGTTTTCCGCTCTAGATTCGTGTAGAGTATGGGGTGTCATGATTTGCCATCGTCAACGGAAGGCAGAGCCTTCCAAGCAGTGCGTTTCTAGGCAGAAGCCTTGGAACGAGAGAATGCAGGAGCCTTGGAATGAGAAAAGGTTGGCGACTTAGAAAGAGAGAGTCTTTTCGATGTTTCGTTTATTGGCGTTCGTTTCGTTGAGTATGTTCGCTGCGACCATTTATGCGCAAACGGAACCTAACAATGGGAAACACAGAATTGTGCTCGTGGCAGGCGAAACGGCGTTGATCGACGTCGTTGGTCATCACGACTATCTCGCCGGATGCGCTTGCTTGGACGCAATGTTACGACAAACTAACCAGGTAGAGCCTGGGCAAGTTAGGAATGGATGGCCCGATGACGAAAGGGTCTTTTCGAATGCCAAAGCGGTCGTCTTCTACACGGATGGTGGCGGTCAACAAGCGTTTCTCAAATCTCCGGAGCGGATTGCCAAGCTTCAGTCATTGGTCGACGCCGGTGTCGGATTGGTGATGATTCACCAAGCTGTCGACTTCCCTGAAACGGTTGCAGACCAAGCCAAAAGTTGGCTAGGTGGCATTTACATCAAGAGCTCATCGGGGCGAGGTCACTGGGATAGCAATCACGTTGACTTTCCAAAGCACCCGATCACGCGTGGCGTAACGCCGTGGAAGATCAACGATGGCTGGCTCAATGGCATTCAATTCGTCGATGACATGAAAGGCATAACACCGCTGGTGTGGTCCGGTAAAGAATATGCAGGCAGTCGAGCTGGGTTGGGCAAAGACATCGTTGCATGGTCCTACGAGCGACCCAAGGGTGGTCGATCTTTTTCGTTTACCGGTCTCGATGCTCATTCAGCTTGGTCACTGCCAGGCATGCGGCAATTGGTGGTAAACGGCGTGTTGTGGACGGCTGGTATTGAGATCCCAACCTCTGGATCCGCGAACGACATCGATGAGAGGGGACTATTGGAAATGCAAACCCCACGAACACCGAAGGGGAAGTGATAAGCGGTCCGCCGGCTTCGCATTAGCCTTGAAACCGAACGATCCGCAGGGCGAGCCGCTTGTAGCCTTAAAGCAGAACGATCCGCAGGGCAAGCCTGCGGTATTTAGGAATCTCGCAAGCCTTAGAGGTCGTACAGCTTTCACCCCGAATGGGGCCGCAACATCTCAGCTCAGGGCAGAGCTTAGCGACGAAACGTCGCTAAGCGCCGCCCTGGGAAATGAAAAAAACCCAGACGCTGCCCTGAAGGGGCCTTACAAAATTCTCGTGTCAACGATTGCTTGCTCGTTCGGCCCTTTCAGGGCAATTTGCCGGGTGTGTGTGGAATCCCCAGGGCGGCGCTGCGCTCTGCCCTGGGCTAAAATGTTAA
>JANLUJ010001066.1:0-3521 GCA_031363425.1 Pirellula sp. | reverse complement strand
GTCCAAGCATCGAAGCCAAGGCTAACGAACCAAATCCACACAAAGATTCGGACAATAGTTTTCGGCGATCAATAGCCCTGGATAGGTGCATGTATGTCAACGTACATAAAGGAATGAATTCAGGTTGAACATGGCGAGGGCAAATTCGCGAGGCGAATTCTCCTTGAGAAACGAGGTTGCGATACGACGTTCATCGCTACTAGCAGGTCTGCCAGTTACCCACTGAAAGGCTAAGCTGACCATGGGGTCGACTTCACCTCCGGTTTCCTCCAGTAGACGATCCGAAAAGGCTTCTGCCATTTGATTTGCAATGGGACCGTTCAGCAATTCAAGAGCTTGCGGTGCATGGGTGCTTTGCTCTCGTCGAGAACAGCTCGATTGCAATGCTGGCTGATCAAAAACCTCCATGAAGGGTAATCTGAGATTGCGCTTGGCTAGCAGATAGATCGAGCGTCGCATGCGCTCGCTTTGTGCGGTTGTTACCTGCCATTGTGAAATTTTGTAAAGTTGTGCCACTAGCTCTTTGTCCACCGGCAGCATGATACTTGGACCACCCATCGAAGAGTTCATCTGATTGGAAATGGTTAGCATACTATCGCGAATCTCCTCAGCGCTGAGCCGTCTCGCAGTGAAATGCCATATCAGGGAGTTGTTGGGATCAATCGACCCACCTAGCCCCATGCTAACGGGATGACTTGTTTGTCGATAAGTACTGCTCAGAACGATCAATCGGTGCAATGGCTTGAGCTGCCATTCGTTGCGAACTAGGAACGCAGATAGAAAGTCGAGCAACTCGGGATGGCTTGGGCTTTGCCCGTTCCTCCCGAAGTCGTTGGGCGTTGCCACGAGTCCTCGTCCGAAATGATGTAGCCAGACTCGATTGGCAAAAACGCGTGGCGTCAATGGATTCAATGGATCGATAAGCCAACTCGCCAACGCGGAACGCGGGTGCGTTCTATCCGTTTCACTTCGTTCTTTCTCGACACCGAAAACGGCAGGCGGAGAAGCGGAAACAAGATCACCCGGCAATAGCCATTCTCCGCGACGAAGCACATGGATTGGCGTTGTCTTTTCGAAATCATTCTTAATGGTAGCGATCGATGAAAGCGGTGGCGGAAGCGCCTTGTCTAACAACTCCAGCTTTGTTCTCGTCGCCTTTTGTTCGTCGTCCGATTGCAGTTCGAGTTGGGTCTTTAGTGCATCGATCTGCTTCTGAATTTCCAACGTTTCTTTCTCCCACTTCGCTCGAACTTCTTCACTCACGGTCGGAATATCGACCTCGTGGGAAGCGGCGAAAAAGGCTTGAAGACGGTAGTAGTCAGCCTGTGAAATCGCATCAAATTTGTGATTATGGCAACGCGCACAACCGATCGTCAGACCAAGAATGGAAGAACCAATTATGTCGGTGCGTTCGGTTAGCACTTCGTTGCGACTCCCTGCAACCTCTTGATTTCCTGCGTTGCGGCGGACAGCGCCTAATCGATGAAAGCCTGCGGCGACTAGAAGCTGCGGATCCCCATGGCCGAGTTCATCGCCGGCGATTTGCTCTCGAACAAACTCGTCGATTGGTTTTCCCTCATTGAAGGACTGAATGACGTAATCGCGGAATCGCCAGGCCCCTGGAATGGTGCGATCGTATTCGAACCCTTCGGTCTCCGCGAATCGAACCACGTCCAGCCAATGCTGCCCCCAGCGCTCGCCATACCGTGGACTCAATAGCAACTGATCAACCAGTCGATCAAACGCATCCGGAGAATGATCATTGACGAACGCGTCGACCTGTTGCGGACTGGGAGGTAGGCCATGCAAATCAAAATAGACGCGGCGACATAGTTCAATCTTGTCGGCGGGCGACGCCGGCTGAATTCCTTTGCTTTCGAGTTTCGCAAGAACAAAGTTGTCCACGGCAGTTTGAGGCCATGCCACATTCTGAACCGTAGGAATCTCGGGATGGCGGATTGGCTGAAACGCCCAATGCTCCCTGGCTTGCTGAAGATCGAAAGGCGGACCGGAAATTGTTGCCGCACCTTCGCGTGGATCCATCGCCCCTTTCTTTATCCATTGCTCAATGTCAGCAATGACATCGTCAGATAGTTTTTCATCAGGCGGCATCTTTAGGCCACTGTGTCGAATTGCAGAAAGCATCAAGCTCTTAGAAGGCTCGCCAGGAGTCACTGCCGGCCCCGAATCACCGCCAAGCCTTGTTCCAGCTCGCGTGTCGAGCCTAAGTCCGCCTTGGATTTCATCCGCCGATTCGGAGTGACATCGGTAACAATGCTTGACCAAGACGGGGCGTATCTTGGCCTCAAAGAATACGCTCTCATCGCCAGCAGGAGAATCTGCCAGCAATCGGTCTTGGCCAAAAGTCGTTACAGCCACACAGACAAGGCCGAAGACTCTGCAAGAAAAAAGTTTGCAAAATAATATCACTTTATGATTGATCCAATCGATGAACGGGTTCGAATGATCTGCCTAGTAATTGTAACCTAAACGATCTAATACGGGATCCTATTGTGCTGTGGGTGCGTCAACTGCTGGACTTTGGTAAAACAGTTTGAAAATTAACTAGTTCGTCCATTCATACCGAGTTTCGTCGCATGTCCGTGCCTACCAACGAAGTCAAATACCTTCTTTTTGATGTGGAAAGTGTTGCGGACGGGGACGCAATTGCGAAGACAAGGTATCCGCAACGCAACTTCAGCGCCAAACAGGCCATCGAGGCATTCCGGCAAGATCTCATCATCGAAAGCGGTCGCGACTTCATTCCATACACGTACCATACGCCAATTGCAGTTGTGGCAGCAAAAATCCGAGAAGACTTTAGTCTCATGGAGCTCGTGTCCCTCGACGAGCCTCACTTTCGTCCAGCCGTCATTACCCGCTATTTCTGGATGGGTTGGGAACGCTATGCTAGACCCACCTTGGTCACATTCAACGGCCGTTCGTTTGACGTCCCACTAATGGAGCTTTCGGCCTTTCGGTATGGCATCAGTGTCCCAAGTTGGTTCAACATCCATGACAAGTCCTTTGAGCAGTATCGTAACCGGTACAATGTCCATTCGCATTTCGATTTGCATGAGATACTAACCAACTTCGGCAGCAGCTGGTTTCGCGGCGGCCTGAACCTGGCGGCGAGCCTGCTAAATAAACCAGGAAAGCTAGACGTTCAAGGGAGCATGGTTCAAGACTTGTACGCAGCCGGCAAGTCCTCCGAGATCAGTGAGTATTGCCGGTGCGACGTTCTCGACACCTACTTTGTATTCTTGCGAGTTCAAGTCATGATGGGACGACTGACACTTGAGCAAGAGCGCCATCTAACAGATTCAACGAAGCAATTGCTCGAAAGCCAATCGAGCGTGCACCCCGCTTATCGAAGCTATTTGGAACAATGGGGTGACTGGCAAGATCCGTTTGCTAACTTGACGGGAGTGCAGCCGAAATCCAACTCAAAAGAATCGCCGACCAAGGCCTCGATAGCTGCAACTGTGAAGACTTAGGCGACCGCGTTTGGGCTTTCATTA
>JANLUJ010001042.1:0-5160 GCA_031363425.1 Pirellula sp. | reverse complement strand
CGAGGCTCCGCCTCGCCGAAATGCCTCCTTAGTTTGTGAACTCCGGAGGCAGGAGCCTCCACGGCAGTGCGTTCCCAGGCAGAGCCTGGGAACGAGTAGTCCCCTGTATTCCAATCAGTGGCACTAGTGCTCTGTCCAGATTAGATTTTTGGGTAGTGGATCTTGTTAAAGATCCAGCAGGCTTCGGATCTTTAACAAGATCTATGGTCAACCCCAATTCCTAAGTTGGACAGAGGACTAGGCGTCCGGTTGCTTCATGCCCAATTGCTTCATTTTGCGATAGAGGTTGGATCGCTGTAAGCCCATTTTTTCGGCCGCTTGTGTCACGTTTCGATGGCACGCTTTGATCTGTTCCTCAATGTATCGAATTTGGAAATCGGCCGTCGCATCTCCAAGCGATTGATTTAAATCCAACATCGTTCCTGGACTGTCCGTTGTCATCGATCTCGGTGAGCTGACGAAGTCGAGTTCGGATTCGTCAAGTGTTTCGCTATTGGTGAGGTAAGCAATTCGTTCGACAATATTCCTCAGTTCGCGAATGTTGCCAGGCCAATCATGCGCCAAGAGCCTGCGTTTTGCACCAGCCGACCAAGTTGGTTTGCTACGACCAATCTTTGAACAGAACATAGTAAGAAAGAAATCCGCGAGATCCAAAACATCTTCGCCACGATTTCTTAACGAGGGCAGATTCATTGTAACGACGGTCAATCGAAAATAGAGGTCTTCTCGGAACCTCTTTTGCCGAACCATCTCAACCAGATTTTGATTGGTTGCTGCGATCACTCGAACGTTAACGGGAATTGGTGCTGAACCGCCTACGCGAACGACAACTTTTTCCTCGAGCACGCGAAGCAATTTCGCTTGTCCTGCCAGACTCATGTCTCCGATTTCGTCGAGGAATAGGGTCCCGCCCGAGGCCATCTCAAACTTGCCGTTTCGAGTTTCATGCGCATCGGTAAACGCACCTTTTTCATGCCCGAACAACTCGCTTTCCAGAAGTGTCTCGGTGATTGCGGCGCAGTTGACTGCAATGAACGGCTCGTACCGCCGTTTGCTTTGGTAATGTATCTGACGCGAAACCACTTCTTTTCCGGTCCCGTTTTCGCCCAGCAATAAGACTGCTAAGTCCGTATCACCGACCCGTGTAACGGTTGCCTTGAGCGTCTGCATCTCAGGCGAATTGCCGATCAGCTGAACCTGTTGTTGGGCGTCTTGCGTTAATCGATCGCGAGTTTGTACGAGCCTTTGCATTTGCTGCGTATTGGCCAGCGCCGCCGAAGCATGCCGAGCGAGTTCGATCAAGTCGGTTTCGTCTTGAGTGTCAAAGCGACCATCGGCATGATTGATGACTTCGAAGACACCCATCGGCTTGTTTCGAGCGTCCATTAGTGGCACTGCCAAAAGCGAATCGGTCCGATAGCCACTGCTTGAATCTACACGCCGGTCCACTTCATCGTTGGGATCGGACCGATCCCAACGGCGTGGCTGAAGGCTCTTAAGAACCGCCCCCGCCAAGCCTTTGTCGTCCGCGATGCGAAGGGGTTTTCCCTCCATGCCCAAGGCTGGATGCCCCACGAGTTCTCGAGCAGCCTTGTCCCAAAGAAATATGCTGGCGCGATCACAACGCAAAAGTCTCGTGGCCGCTTGGGCGATGTCCTGCAACAATCGATCGAGGTCTTGATGGGAGTGCCAATCTGCCGCCACGTTGAGGATTTGGTTGAGCCGTACGACGTCGCGAGCCTTTTGCTGCTGTCGCTGCCACGTATCGATCGTCAGGCCGACCAAACCCAGGTGCTCGGCAACGAGTTCCATCTGTTGTTGGCTAAGCACTGGTTGGCAACACAAAACTAAGTTTCTATTGATGGTGGAAGGGATTGGTAAATAGGTCCAAAGAGCCGAATGGTTTGTTCGACGCCCATCCAGGCATTCGCTTGCCAAATTCCAATCCGGCGGTTCGGCAGTGCACTTTCCGATTTGCAACGTGCGCTTCCACGCTCCTTTGGACGCGACCATGAGAACGAGTCCCGTCACACGCCATGAGTTGACTGCCCAGTCGAACGGCTCTTGTAGCAGCTGTTCTAGCGATCGGGCCCGCTCAATGGAGCCAAACAGTTGATTGACAAACGGGGTAACGGATGAGTTCATTCGTTAGTCCAGAACCTCGCCCTTTGGCTCTGGCAAAAAGAAACCAATGATAAATGCCAGCACGGCGATTACAGTGGCAACATAGCCGGCGGCCTGTGCCATAACCATCGGAGTAACTTTGTCCGCTGCACCGGCGAGGTAGGGAGCCACGATATTGGTAGTAACAACAGCCATGCTGGTTCCAATCATTCGACCGCCGACGTTGGTTGCAAAACTGCCGCCCGTGCCTCGCAAATGCAACGGGAATACCTTGGGTAAATACTCGCCAAAGTAACTAAACTGCGAGACCGTTAGTAAACCGCAAACACCGTAGGCCCAATAAAAATTCGAACCGCCTGATTTGTAGAGGATGAAGTATGCTAACGGGATCATCAAAAGTGCGGGAACTTGGAACAGTTTCAATAGCATTACGCGACTGATCCCGAAGATGATCAAGCAAGCCAATAATATGCGTCCGACAAGCCCACCTATCTCTTGGAAAAACTGAACCGTATTCCCGACTTCCTTGACTTGTTTTTCAAATGGGTCCTGTTCCTTCTTGTTATCTCGCAGCTGAGTCTTAATGGCTTTGCGTTCCGGCGAGTCGGCGGTAGTCTCATCGTAGGCCTTATTCAATTTTGCGGCTTCCGCTCTCAAAGGCCTTAGGGCTTTACTTTGCTCTGTCAGTTCAGGCAATCCTGGCGCGATACGTAGTGGCGTCAACTGCAAGGCTCCGAATGCAATTCCGTATGCGCAAGCCGATAGCATCGCCGTCACGATAGTCACTCGACGAAATTCAGGTGCGAACAAGGCACTGATCTTCGGTCGCTTGAGAGTACCCGCGGCGCGGCGTTCTTTCCAAATTCGGGACTCGGGTACAAATGGCAGAAGAATTGCAATGGGGATGGCTGGCAACAAGCCTGTGCACAATAGGTACCGCCAAGAAGCTGGCTCTGAGCCATTCGGGGCAAGAGGCAATCCGAAATGCGGTAGATCTTTGATGTTAGATAAGATCCAAACGTTGACAGCGGTCACAAGGATTCCGCCTAACGAGGCAAAAGCCTGAGTTATCCCCAACCATTTTTCTCGCTGCTTTTTGTCCTCAAAAACTTCTGCCAGCCAAGTGATTGCGGCGACGAACTCGACGCAAACGCCAATGAACGTGGTGCTTCGGAAGAAGATAAACCAAGGTAGTGTTGTACTATACGCAGCCAAAAACGGTGACAGCGAATAAACAAAGATGCTGGCCGCCATGACAAACTTGCGACCAAGACGGTCGGTTAGTGAACCGCCGATCAAACCGAAAACGCCTCCACAAAGTGCGGTGATCCATAGCAATCTACCAGTCCATAAAGTGACTGACGGATGGCTTGGTGGCACATCCAAAAGCTCCGCAATGGCTGGTGGCGCGGCCAATGGCGTCATCAGCAATTCGTACGTATCGAACAAGAAACCGATACTGGCGATTACGATGATTAACCAAGTTTTTACCGAGAACTGGCTTTTGTCTTCCATGGAGGCAGGCTTTGAGTGGGGCTTAGTGGGGCTTAGAGGTGCACGTGTCAATTCCGAAAGAGTATAACCTGGCGGTTTGATACTAACGAGTACCTATGGCATAGGCTATATTGTGTCACGGCGATCTCCGCCGTGATTTCATTGTGACACGGCGGTCTCCGCCGTGATTTAGTCTCCGCCGTGATTTTCTCGGTGGAGGACCACCGAGCCACAATGCCCCATTTACCATTGAATTTTCCTGTGACAGCTTCCGTTCTCGTTACTGGCTACGGTGGGTTTTTGGGTCGCTCGATTTGTTGCGAGCTGATACGCTACGGCTATCGCGTCCGAGGATTGGCCCGGAGCAAATACCCTGAGTTGCAGGCCATTGGCGTGGAATGCATCCAAGCGTCCGCAACCGACCAGGTGGCTTGTGAAGTTGCGTGCCGCGGAATGGACGCGGTCATTCATACGGCAGCCTTGGCCGGTGTTTGGGGGCCAGCCAAACTGTATGAACAAATCAATGTCGCTGCAACTGATAACCTCTTGGTGGCGTGCAGAAAGTTCAACATTGGAGCTTTTGTCTTTACAAGCTCACCATCGGTAACTTTCGACGGCCACGCACAACGCAACGTCGATGAAAGCGCCCCCTATCCCAAACATTGGCTATGTCACTACCCCCGCACCAAAGCGATTGCCGAGCAGCATGTCTTGGCAGCAAACGAGTCCAGCAAATTCAAAACGTGTGCCTTACGACCGCATTTGATTTGGGGAGTAGGCGATCCCCATTTGATTCCTCGCGCGATCGAGAAATGCCGTTCAGGGAAGCTGAGGCGAGTTGGGGACGGCAAGAACTTGATCGACACAGTGCATGTCGACCATGCTGCCATCGCGCATCGAATGGCAATGGAACGCATGCTGGATAGTGACGCCAAAGTGTCGGGCCGGGCTTTTTTCATCACGGATGGCGAGCCGGTCGAAAGTTGGAAATGGATTACCACCATTCTTCAGTCAGCTAAGCTATCGCCGCCAAACAAAAGTATTTCGTTTAGTGCAGCGTATCGTTTGGGTGGCGTTCTGGAGGCGTTTTACGGACTGTTACGAATTTCACGTGAACCACCCATGACCCGCTTTGTGGCTGCCCAACTCGGCGTAGATCATTATTTTGACATTGCCTCGGCCAAGGAACGACTGGGCTATGTTCCGATTCACAACCGTGCCGATCGAGTTGCTGAACTGGGATTTCGTGGAGTCTGATGGTCCGGCTCGCGATTGATTAAGCAGTGGCAGCTCGCCACCGCGCTTCTCACCGGCCAGGAGCTTGTACCGCTTTAGAACGCCCCCATGGGCTTGCCCATGGGACGTAAAGCTTCCTGGCTAGAAGCGATCGAATTAGTCATTTCCCGCGTCCCCTCCCAGTCCAACGCCGGTGGGGGTGGGCTGGGAGGGGACGCGGGGGGTGGCGGGGTACAAGCCGCTAGCGAAAAAACATTTGCTCCAACGATACCAGCTCAATTGGGGCCGGCAAAAAAATGTAGAGGG
>JANLUJ010001037.1:0-4879 GCA_031363425.1 Pirellula sp. | reverse complement strand
GACGAGCTCCTGCAAGGGAAGACTTGTCATTGGAAGGATAGTCAAACACCCTTGGTCGGAACGAGTATTTCCAAGTTCGAACACTTATTACAACGTATTGCACCCGAGAAAGTCCAAGCCATGATCGAAGAAAGCAAAGATGCCCTTTCAGCCATCCCCGCAACCGTAAACGTAAGCGAAGTTGCAGGACCCATCGATTCAGGGGACGCGCTGTTGCAAGAGCCCCTCGCTCCAATGTGTACGATCGATGACTTCACCAAAGTCGACTTGCGAGTGGCCCGAATCATCAAAGCCGAAGAAGTTCCTGAGGCAAAAAAACTGGTCAAACTGACAGTGAGTTTAGGAGGTGAGCACACGCGTACTTTGTTCGCTGGTATCAAAGCCGCCTACACCTTGGAACAATTGCAAGGAAGGCTTGTAGTCATCGTTGCAAATCTGCAACCACGGCAAATGAAGTTCGGCATGAGCGAGGGGATGGTCACCGCAGCCGGCCATGGTGGCAATGAAGTCTACTTGCTCGGCATCGACTCGGGGGCAGTGCCTGGCCAGCGGGTTCACTGAAAATGACCGAATCTGCTGATCCAAACGAACTACCGCGCATGAAAGCCACTTCACGCGATCCCCTACACGGGATTACCTTAGAAATGATGATCGTGAGGCTGGTGGATCGTCATGGCTGGCAGGAATTGGGTCGGCAAATCCCGATTCGTTGTTTTCAAATCGATCCAAGCGTGAAGTCCAGTCTGGTGTTTTTGAGAAAGACTCCTTGGGCGCGCAAACGCGTTGAGGATTGGTATGCCTATGATGCGCGAAGGAAATTGATGCCGCCAGCAAATCCAGAACAAGCTGATTGACTGAAATAATTCGATCTGTACGATTGAATTCGAATTTACCGATGCAATCCCTTGAGCCTGAGGCGCTAGCCGAGTTAAGCCGCAGGAAATCGGCGAGCGCCAAAACCCTTAAGTCCTTCCACTAGTTTGAAGCTCCGTAGCTCCGCTAGTGCCCTCAGGCTCAAATCGAATCAAGAAAACCGGAAGCAACTTCCGGTTTCTAGCACTAGCGCCTCAGGCTCAGTAAGCTCTAAACTTATTTGAATCGTAAAGGTCGAAATAATTTGGTAGCATGCCCCTGGGCCGTGTGACACTCTGAATACTCCTGCGCGATGCCTTCAACCCTTTGCAGCTTCGCAGGCCTTCAGCACTCGCATCATATTGCCAGACATGATCTTGTGAATATCTGTTTCTGAGTATCCCTTTCTTAGCAACAGCTCTGTGATTGCTGGGTATTTTGAAACATCTTCGAGTCCCTTAGGCAACATGTCCACGCCATCAAAGTCACCACCTAAACCAACGTGATCAATACCGGCTGTTTTGGCGACGTGATCGATATGCTCCACCACAATCGTGATATCACCAGGTAGGTTTGGGTGCGCTGCCTTCCATTTCAGCATGGCGTTCTTTCCTGCATCGCTGTCGCTTCCGAACTCCTTGTCGATGGCGCGTCGCGCGCCGAACATGTCTTTGAGATTCCTGGCTGACTCCGGCACCACAAACCCGGAAAAGAAGTTTATCATGACAATCCCGCCGTTCTTTTTGACTCGGAGCAAAATGTCGTCAGGTACGTTTCTTGGATGATCCGCTATTGCCATCGCAGAAGAATGCGAAAAAATAATCGGAGCCCTTGTTATGTTCAATGCGTCAGACATGGTAGCGGGAGAAACGTGTGAAAGGTCAACCAACATCCCCAACCGATTCATCTCTCGAACAACTTCTTCTCCAAACGGGGACAGCCCATCGCTTATGGATTCGTCGGTAGCAGCGTCCGCCCAGTCGAGGGTATCACCATGAGTCAGCGTCATGTACCGCGCTCCACGTGAGAATAACTCTTTCAGCTTGCCAAGTGAGTTTTCGATCGAGTGCCCGCCTTCAACACCCATCAGAGATGCAATTTTTCCCGACTTCTGGATGCGTTCAACATCCGTTGCGGTCAAAGCAATTTCAAACACGTCTGGGTACTTCTTTACCAACGCATAAACACAATCGATTTGCTCCATTGTGGTTTGGAATGCTGTTCCTGCCTGACGCGTCTTGGCGGGTACGAATACGGACCAAAACTGTGCACCAACGTTCCCGATTCGAAGTCGAGGAATATCCGTATGCAAATTCGGTTCATTCCAAAGATCTATCTTCTCAAACCGAATGTCGTTGCGTTCGCGAGCAGCCCAAGGCAAATCGTTGTGCCCATCCCATACGTAGGAGGCTTGATGAATCTTGCGAGCTTGTTCGGAGATCTCGACGTGCTCATCCCCACATAGGCTACCGACTCCTAGGGTGAACGAAAGATAGGGTAACCAAATTGCAAAAGTGAATAGTCGATGCATGTTGTCGAAAGGCATTGAAAAAGGGAAACCAACAGAATTGGAATTGATCGCAATAATAAAAAGAGGCCGGGATATTCTCCCAGCCTCCGCCAATTAATCCAAGGGTCAATCTTTGTTATTGAGGATTGCCACCACGACCACCTGGGCCACCAGGTCCACCTCGAGCTGGAGGAGCTGGAAATTCGAATTTCGCCCCCTTCATCTTTTCGATATTTGCTTTTTGAGCAGCAGTCATTATGGCCATCGTCTTTTCTTCGCCTTCTTTGCGAACTTTATCCATAATCTCTCGAAAATCGGCACCCGGGGTCATAGCCGCCCGCATTTCTTCGCCAGCGCTCGCTTCAAGCTCTGCGATCTTGGTTTTTTGTTCCTCGGTGATGTCAAGTCGAGTCGAAATCGCTTTGCTGCCGAAAGTACGAACCCCATCCCGTTGGACGTAAAGTCCGACAAGCCGATCCATTTGAATTGGATCTAGAATTTCACCAAGCTTGGCTTCGGATTTAGCTTGGAGAGCATTCATATTGTCTCGCATCTTTTTTTGATCCTCGGGGCTCATTCCACCAAAGGCTCCTCCACGGCCACCTGCTCCGCCAGCTCCACGGCCACCGCCCTGTCCCCCAGCACCACCGCCACCACCAGCACCACCGCCGCCAGGACCACCTGCTCCGCCGCGTCCGCCACCGAACATGGCCATCATTTCATCACGCATTTCTTTACTTGCGGCTTCGTATTCCTTAATCTGATCCTCGTCCATCTTCAGCTCAACTTGGACTTCTTTAATGGTCAATAGCGATGCCATACCTCCACCGCCAAACATCCCCCCGCCACCGAAGCCTCCTCGACCTCCTCCTCCACCCGGGCCACCTCGTCCCCCGCCGCCGCCTTGGCCAAACGCATTTGGAACTGCGGCAAACACAATGCAGCCGATAAACAAGATTTTAGAAAAAGTACGACTGATTCGCATTTGTTAACCTCAATTGAGATAAACGGAAGAGATGAGGTCCCGGCACCCAATAGCTAGACCAATCGTATTAATAACACATCGCAATTCTCTTCGTTTCGCTAAGGCGTGAAAATTTCCGAAAACTTGCTTGATTTTTTGAAATTCGGAACTCGCGTTGAGAGGCTGTGGCGCGATGCGGACATCGTCCGTCCCGGTCCAAACTGACATTGGCAGTTCCAAGAGTATTTCCTATTAACAAGCAAGGAGTTTTGAAAACGACGTGATGCCTTGGGAATGAGTTAGAAAATGAGAATTCAAGCGATTTGTGCATTCCCATTCGCTATTCTAAATCTGCTGAACTTAGCAGAAATGCTACCCGCTCAGACATCGCCAAGTCCGGTTCCGATTGTGGGCGGGAATTTACCCAGTACGGGCGGAACGCCTTCGGTCCCAACTATGGAGAACTTAGCAGTACAAACCCAGAATTCCAGAGATAACGCGCCAAAACCGATTGGCAGAATGGAACTCCCCAATGCAAACGGCCAGCAATGGGTCGAGTACGACATTCGCCCATATACCCAAAATTTGAAAAACGTCGAACGCCCTCAACAAGTCATCATCGATTGGATCATTCGCGAAACCGGGACAGACGTTTGGTTCAACGAACCGATGGGAATTCTAAATGCGGATCGATCTACCCTGCGAGTCTATCACAACGCTGATATGCAGAAAAAAGTAGCTCAGATCTATGAGAAGTTCGTGAACGGCCTGACCGAACCACAGGTTTACGGTCTTCGACTAATCACCGTTGGCAACCCAAACTGGCGAACCAAAGCAACAGGGTTCATGCGATCTGCCCCAGTCGAGACTCCGGGAGTTCAAGCGTGGTTAATGCCTAAGGAAAATGCAGCGATATTCATGGCACAATTGCGAACACGCATCGACGTCCGTGAGATGCAAGCCATCGATATTCAAATGATCAACGGCCAATCGCAAACGCTGGAGCAACTCCGTTCACGCAATTACCTCCGAGAGTATCAACGCAACTCTACCTCGACTTGGCCACCATTCACCCCGGTATCAGATGAAATTCACGAAGGTTACAAGTTGCAATTCAGCCCTCTAATGAGCCTAGATGGTCGCTCCGTTGACCTGATGCTCAAGTGCGAAATAGACCAAGTTGAGCGACTCAACAACGTTTCGATCGATTTGCAAGTCCCTTTGAGCCCGGTTCAAACAGTGCAGATCGAGGTCCCTCAACTGGTTTCATGGAGGTTGCACGAACGATTCCGTTGGCCGTCGGATCAAGTACTGTTGCTTTCCTGTGGGGTAGTTGCCACACCTTCGGGCCAAGTGAACAATACGCTGCTTAGCGGCAATCCGCCAACCCTTTTCGGCTTAAATAAGATTCTTCCTGCCCCAACTGGCCAGAGGACCGATGCATTGTTTCTGATCGAGTATCGTGGACCTGTGTCAACTCAACTAAACCAACCGCAAAGTGCGATATCCGGTCCCGCCGTATCCAACACCAATAGTGCGAATGCAAACGTTTC
>JANLUJ010001032.1:0-1898 GCA_031363425.1 Pirellula sp. | reverse complement strand
CGATAAAAACTTGGTTGCCCCAGACTATCGGTGTGGCAGTTCCCTCCCCCAACAAACTAGCCACCCATTTGATGTTGGTCTTGCTATCCCACTTCAACGGTGGTTTTGCATTTCCGCCAGCAATTCCATCTGCACTTGGCCCACGCCACTGCGTCCAGTTCTCACCTCCGTTCGCCTCCATTGTTCGGACACAACCCATCAGTACAATAAAAAAAAACGAAAATACTCGTGCAGAAATGGGTATTGTAATCTTCACACCTGCCTCCTTTTGAACGTCTCGCGAATGAAACTTGTTAAGTTCGGACAGCTTGCACTACACAATCGATATGATGTCAAAATGACGTGATCCAAGCGGGCTCCCAGCCTTGTCGATAGGGTTTGGAAAGCCACTCTTGCGCCTTGGAATGATTGGTAATCTTGAGAGACTTGGCATCCCACTTGAGCTCTTGCTCGGGAAACCGAATGCCGATTGTCCCTAGCAAGACAGCTTCCGTGAGTGATGCCGCGTAGTCGAAATGAGATGTGGTTTGACCAACTCCCCGACAAGCGTCCGCCCATTGAATGTAGTGATCCACGTCCTTGACTATAGGTATCGTTGCTTCGGGGAATTTCTCCTCAGGAAAGAGCTTCGGCATGGCAACGTGCGGAATCACCAAGGAACCCTTTTCTCCAATAAGGACAGAGCCCGCACTTGGCAACTTGTATTCACGTGGGATGTCGCTCAACAATTCTCGGGAAGGCGATATACCAATGGCGTCATACCATGTGACTGGGACGATTCGGCCAAGCGTACGCTCCGTTCCTAGAAAAAAGTAACGCAATAAAGCTTTGTCAGTCCAAGAGTCTGGCATCAAACTCGGGGCAGAGCCTGCAACCGACAATGGAGCGCCTAGTTCGAGGGACTTGAACACAGGATCCAAGATGTGGCAACCGAAATCCCCAATTTGACCTGTGCCGTAGGCCTGCCAACCCCGCCAGTTGAACGGATGATACATTCCTTCCTTGTATGGTCGTTCGGGCGCAACACCTTGCCATAAATCCCACCGTACATGGTCTGGGATTGGATCAGCCCCGTCTGGACGCGGTATGTGCCTTGGCCATGTTGGGGTCGTGCCCTGCCATGAATGCACTTCTTTGACTTTGCCGATCATCCCTGTATGAACGACTTGAACGGCAGTGCGATAGGCCGAGTGCGATTGGATTTGATTGCACATTTGCGTGACCACCTTATATTTCTTGGCAGCCAATTGCATTTGTCTCGCTTCAAAAACGGTATGCGTAAGCGGTTTCTGACAAAACACGTGTTTACCAAGTTGCATCGCAGCTAAAGCAATCGGTGCATGCATGAAGTCAGGCGTCGACACTAAAACTCCCTGGAGGTCTTTAGAATCATCCAACATCCTACGCCAGTCTTCGTATCGCCTCGCGTTACCGTACTTCTCCGCGGCTCGACCTAGATGATTCTTAGAGCTATCGATATCACATATGCCAATCACCTCAACCTCTGGGCTCGCCGCAACCCCGGTCAAGTCGCTCCATCCTTTTCCTCCCGTGCCAACACTTGCAATTCCGAGGCGACTGTTTGCGCCGTAAACTCGCGAATATTGCAATGCAGGTAGTGAAATTGCTGCGGAAGCAAGCGTTGCAGATTTAACAAAAAATCGCCTGTTCTGTTGCAAGGGCATAGAAACTCTCTGGATGAAATGGTGCGTGGGTTCAGGGATCTGGAAACTAAGTTGATTAGGCGAGCGGCAGGCTGAAATCTACCAGCAGCACGACGCGCGAGCTAGTGAATTGGAAGCTGGAATCACTAGCTTGCGCGTCGTGCTAGGTAGGGTTAAACCTGCCGGTCGCCTTACTGCGCGATGTTGAGCCGCAGACTCGAGCCGCGTTTGGAG
>JANLUJ010001015.1:0-4842 GCA_031363425.1 Pirellula sp. | reverse complement strand
CACGACGCGCAAGCTAGTGAATTGGGTACAGGAATCACTAGCTTGCGCGTCGTGCTAGGTATGTCTAAACATGCCGCTCGCCTAACGTCTATTTGGAACCTTGATTCGTGATACAGGAGGCAGCTCGGTGGAATCCGATTTTGCGGTTGCTTTGCGAGAAACTACGATTACAGGCAACGCATTTACATAACTCGACGAAACTACTTTGGACGTTTCACTCGACTCGGAGTCGGACGCCTCAAATTGAAGGCTTGGTGTGCTAAGCTGCGTCGGTGTAAGTCGAGTAGGTCGGTTTATCGGGAACAAACCATCCGCCTGCGACTCTGCTTGATCGGTTGGTGCTATCCGAAGTGCATTGGTGGAGACTTGACGATCGCTTGACAACAGGATTCCCTCCATGTTTCGCCTGGTGCCGTGGAAACTAGCATCGTCCTTAAACGGATCCACTAAAACATCCGGGAGATTTGATTCCAGAGATTTCGGATTCGATGGTTCGGGACGTGATGACTTCGGAGCCCATGCTGGTGGCGTATCCGGTAAAACTGATGGAGTAGATTTGACTGTATTGGGTTGATACCTGTTTGTGGTAGGCGTTTCAGCAGCAGGTATTCGATTGTGTTCTGTCGCTGGTTTTCGCTGTTCAAACGGAGCCTTTTGTATCATCGGTTCCGGCGCTGGAGTTAATTGGAGCGGACTTTTTTGAAGCGCATTGCCAACTGGCAATTGCACTTTCTGTGATGGCGAGATCGCAACGATTGGGGGTGAGGAACTGTTCAGGTGATTGTTCCCAACGGAGCCGTTCGAGAATTGACTTGGGTCGATCGGGAAGGGACGAGGTGGGGCCATTCGCGACTGAGAAATTTGAGTCGAATCGTTACCAATAGGTAGCTGAACAGAAATAGATTCACACCCACAAGTCGGGCTTTGCGGCGTCTCACAGCCGCAGCTTGGAACGCGCGCCAACTCGCAACCGCACGATGCAGCACGATCGGATTTCTTGGCCTCGGCCTCGATGCGATCGCCAAGTCTATCAAAGTGGCTTAGGAGCATCTCACCTATCGAGGGCTTAGGAACACACTTGGTACAAGGACTAGGGGCGAACCTGTGTCCGTTTTGAGATTCGCATCCGCAGCTTGGCGACGCCGTGTTGGCGCATCGATCGCACTGTTGACCATAAGCTGAATCGGCAATCATGCTGGCAACGGTACTTATTCCAAGCCCTATAGTCAGCTGAGCAAGCATTCGAGCAAATGAAGCTCGGATAGGCTTCTGTGTCGGATTGGCTAGCGATGACATGAATGCAGATTCCTTTGACAAGTCTTGGGGCAACAGGATTTTGTTGCCGCGGGGTTTCACTACACGAAAAGGTTCATCGAACCGTCAGACACGGAATCCCCAGAGCTTTCGCTAAAACCCTAAAAGTCAGCCTTGTTTACCCTGATTGCCAAAAATGGGCACAGCACGACGCGCAAGCTAGTGATTCCTGCACCCAATTCACTAGCTTGCGCGTCGTGCTACTGGTACTTTACATGCCGCCGGTCGCCTAATTCAGCCAAATCACGACTGAGACCGTTTCTCTCATTGCAAAGCCGGTCCCTACAACTCGCACAATCGGTCAGGTCAAGCCATTGAATTGAGAAGTTAGAGGTATTGGGTCAACTTTGCCGTCTCGACCAAAACGCGAAAGTAGACTTCCGGAGGCAGGAAAGAACTGCCGGTTGCATGGAAAAAACGCTTCACGAAGAGTTCGGGGTTTCAAAATGGCCAAAACAGAAATTGCGGGTGAACAGATAGTTGCATTGGATCGTCGCCGCGGAAGTCGACGGACGATGGAAGCATCGGAGCTCCAAGTGCGGGCAGTAATTGCCGAAGAAAAGAAAAGAAACAAGACGCAACGACGCCGGCAAATCGACCCCACCACTTGCGAACGCGACTATTCCGGAGATGAAGTCGAATTCATGCAGGCCATGGATGTTTACAAGCGAAAAAACGGCCGAATGTTTCCGACGTGCAGCGAAATCCTTGAGGTCATACGGGACCTCGGTTACGTTAGAGAATCGACTAACGCAGCTCCAGTCGTATCCTCTGACACTGCATGCGAATCGGTGGAAAAATAGTCATTACCCTACCTAGCGCGACGCGCAAACTAGTGATTCCAGCTTCCAATTCACTAGCTCGCGCGTCGTGCTACTGGTGCTTTTCAGTCTGCCGGTCGCCTAAGCAAGGGGCAAGGCGAACGATGCCGTCCGCGCTCTGGCCAGTGTAGCTGGGGTCGTCAGACTATTGTGGCACGGTGGTCCCCACCGTGATTGCAAAACGACAGTTTTCCGACTTCCGCTCACCGTAGACTTCTACGGCAATCGGTTTTCAGCCTGAAAACTTCAGCCAGACATCATTTTGAACGTGTCCTGCCTTTGTTTTTTCAGGTCGAAAACCGAAACCGTTGACCTGGACTTGCCTCTGTCTACAATGCCAGAGCTCGGAAACGCCCCTTTGGGCCGCCCGGGCCGGTGTTTTCTATGAGGGCAATACAAATGAAAAAGCGATGGCTGGCAGCTCTTCCCGTTTACAACGAAGTCGGATACGTCGACGATGTGCTCGACGAAGTCTTGAAGTACGCACCCGAGGTGTTGGCTGTCAACGACGGTTCAAACGATGGAACGGGCGACCTGCTTGATCGACGATCTGACATCGCCGTGATTCATCACGACCAGAACCGAGGATACGGAGCCGCTCTTCGAACCGCTTTTCAGTATGCGATCGATGAGGGTTACGAAATCATTGTCACCCTGGATTGCGATGGCCAACACCAACCGAAACGCATCCCTCGGTTCGTTGCCTCATGCGAAAATGTCGACATTGTTTCCGGGTCGCGTTATCTGAAAAAATACGATGGCGATAGCGTTCCACCCGCCCAACGCCTTTATATCAATAAGCAGATTACGAAAACGATCAACGATCTGTTTCAATGGAATCTCACCGATACGTTTTGCGGGTTCAAGGCATATCGCACCGAAGCAATTGCAAAACTGGACATCACGGTGGATGGTTACGCTATGCCTCTGGAGCTTTGGACTCAAGCGGCCATGCTAGGGTTGCGCATCATGGAAGTGCCAGTACCACTCATCTACTTGGATGAAAAGCGATCGTTCGGAGGTGCACTCGACGACGGTAGCGTACGGCTAGCCTACTACAATCAAGTAATCGACCAAAGTATAAAAGCAATGCTTGATCGAGGATACGCGCTGCCGCATGAAACTTCATCATGTTGTGGGGAGTGCCCGTAGAGTGTCGAGCTCGGCGGTTACTGAAAGACCATCGCTTAAGGTACCAAGAGAAAACGATTGCGTTCTGTGCTGGCCTGCGGCCAGTGCGTCCAAGCAACTGCTCGAGAGCAATCACGCAATCCTTGCCCATTCAAGTCTTCCAGGTTGGTTCGGGCAGCTCCGGAGCTTGGCTCGCCAACAAGCGTTGAAGGCGTCGAAAAAATACATGTCGGACTATGCACCGGTCCTCGCGGACTCGATTGCGAAAGTTGATTCGGATGAAAAGCCCTTGGTGGTGGGAGGGCATCAACCGGAACTATTTCATCCTGGAGTTTGGTTCAAAAATTTCTTGATGTTTGAAATTGGCAAGCAGACGAACTCAATCGGCTTGCAAGTGATCATCGATCACGACGTCGCCCGGTCGGATGCATTGAGAGTACCGCTTTGTTCTACGACCTCGACCACGGGTTCATTCTCCGAATTCGCTCAACGCTCCATTCCATTGCCGATTCGCGCGGTATCGCAACCGCGGATGCCTTGGCACTCCACGCTTACGCGTGCTGTGGATCCGACCGCATGGAACAAGACCATCGAGGATGTTGCTCAGTCGATGGTCGGCTGCGGGCTTTCGCAGCCGTTACTTTTTGCTCGACGAGATGCACTTGCAGATTGCATTTCGACCAACGCGAACATCGGCGACGCTTTTTCGAAATTTCGCCATCGCATTGAAATGGCGAATGGCGTTTTCAACCTCGAAGTGCCCATTGGTCATCTATGCGATGACACTGCATTTGGATTCTTTGTTCGGCATTGTGCAATCAATGCTGAGGCACTGTGGACCTCGTACAATCATTGCCGAGACGCGTATCGAACGAGGCACAGGATTCGCAATCAAGCGCAACCGGTTCTCGAACTGCAAAAACGGGGCATATGGCTTGAGTTGCCTTTTTGGATCTACCGCTCCAAGGGTGAAGCCATCGTTGAGCGAAAGCGATTATGGGTCCGCAGACAAGACGACGGGATCCTTTTATGCGACCATCCAGATGCCGAGTTAAGGACAGTCTCGGTCGATTTACCGTTGGAGGAGGAAGAGCTTGCCAGTGCATGGCGTTCGTTCGAGCAGAGCGGAATTTGCATAAGGCCGCGAGCGTTGATGACGACGCTCTATCTGAGATGTTTTGTGGCCGACTTGTTTGTGCATGGAATTGGTGGAGGAACGTATGATGAACTGACGGACGACATTATGCGGCATTGGCTCGGCATAGCGCCACCGACGTTTTTAACCAGCTCAGCATCCCTGCACTTGCCTTTCGCGGCCAACGAAGAGATCAATACGATTGATCCTCGTTCAAGCGGACTAGCTATTGAACGCGAGTTGCAACTGATGCGATCGGTTCCGGAGAGGTTTCTGGACCAGTCGATCGAATCGCAGCGGGTTTTGATGGAGAGTCATTCCCGGAAAATTTCTAATATCCCGACGCGAGGCAGCAAACGTCAATGGCACCAGGAGACGGCACTGTTAAAGCAGCAGATCGAAGCTGCGATCGAGCAAAGGAAGCAGACAACATTGGCCATG
>JANLUJ010000679.1:0-25052 GCA_031363425.1 Pirellula sp. | reverse complement strand
TGGAATTAGCGTTGCACAGGGGACTACTTGTTCCCAGGCTCTGCGTGGCTACTTGCCGTGGAAGTTATAGTCTTTGTGCTTCACGTCGAAATCGGCGTCCGTGAGTCCAACATTGAACTTCAAGTTTTGGTAGGTGTACTCCTCGATGACATCCTTGTCGACGTCGATTGCAGCACCTTTTTTGGGCCAGCCATAGGCGGCATACCGAACTGGGATCTTCCATTCGTCGTCCATGAAAATCTGAGCTAGATGGAAATCATAATGCGGCTGTTGAACGGGATGTGTCACCTGGATGATGGAGCAATTGCGGCCTCCAACCTTCGCACCCGGCACCAAATCGACGGTGCAAAAGCCGTGACGCTTGTCTTTTTCGCCACGTTCGATCAGTTTCACAACCAAATTCTCGATTCCGATGTCAGTAATCGGATAGCGTTGCCCAGCCATTGCCAGAAAGCTCGTGGTTTCAAGTAAATGGGTTCCAAGGATTCGTTTCATGCCACCTTCGTGAGCATATAGTTTTCCCTGGTTCTGATTCTCGACATACAGAACTTCGCGACCTTTGACGGTCGCCGGCTTCAAAAAAGCAATATATACGCTGAACGGTACGGCTATCTTATTGTCTTGGATCTTGCGATTGCGAACTTTCGCAAACATGAATTCATGTTCGCCAACATCGTCACCAATCCGCTCTCGCTTTACTAAGACGGCTGTGTAGTCTTTGAGATCTGCGCGAATTTGACCGAGACTTTGATGTGCTAGCTGGATTGCCGGATCCAGCGGATGCGGTGTTATCGTTGCGGACGTAGACGACGACTCAACTTTGGAAACTCGAAAGACAGGCTCCGTCAAACCACCGGCAGTTGGTTGCTGTTGGGCGGCTAAGAAACCAGACGAAAGAGATGTAATGGCAAGGGAATGCAAGGCAGTCTGAAACCAAGTTCGTCCAAATCGCTTCATCGAAAATGTGCTCCGTTGCTTCCCAAGTTGATCTCGAATTGTGGTTGCAATCCATGCAACCGTGTTTTCTTTAATATTTTCTCTATCGATCGAAGGATTGAGGTTCGATGAAAATTTGTGGCCAAGACGTCACAACCTGACTCTAGCCGGACTTTTGCAACGTTGCGTGCGCGTGACGTTGCACCTGACTCGAGAGCATTTGAAGGTAAAGGCGTTCAAATCGGTCAACCATCAGCTTAAGATCAAAGCGTTCCAGAGCGGATTGCTTGGCTGCCCGAACCAATGCAAATCTCTCTGGAGAATTTTCAATTGAAAATTTCATAAGATCCGCTAAAGTCGCTGGATCATTCCCGTGAATGGGCCAGCCTAAGGGTTCGCCAGTATGGGGTAAGCGAAGCACTTCCTTTAGTCCGCCAACTTCCGTTGCGATGACTGGCGTCCCAATCATTTTGAGCTTGGATGGTTACAAGCGAAAGTCCCTCGCTGAGAGACGGATGAACAAATGCGTCTGCGGCGCAAATCCAACGCTCTGGTCGTTCTTGAAATCCAAGCAACTTGACGTGCTTTTGCAAATCGTATTTTCGAATGAGTTGCTCAAGATTGAGTCGCGATTTGCCTTCTCCACATATGACGACACAAAAATCGGGCAGGTGCCATCGAAGATGATGTGCCGCCTCGATTAACCGCTCATAACCCTTGCAAGGGCTCAGACTCCCAACGGCGCAAAAGAGTGGGATGCGATGGTCTATTCCAAGATGCTCACAGGCCCAGAATCGCTCAACCCAATGCTCGAGTTTTGGCGGTTCCAATCCGCCATGAATGACATGCGTTTTCTGCTGCGCGACCCCACCTTGGATGCATACGTCGCGAACTGCATTGGACACGCAAACCACAGCGTCCATCATCCAGTTGTATCGGACGGCCGAACGGATAGGAAACGCGGTGTGTTTGACACCAATCCGTTTGATGCCCATTTTGCCAATCATTGCCAGCGATCCCCAGATGAGCGAATGGGAATCATTCGCGTGGATAAGCTGAGTTCCGTGCTTCGTTAGAGTTCTTCGCAATCTTAGCAAAGCGTTCGGTTTTGGCATGCGTCCTGACATGCCACTGAATTCAAAGCCAGCGTTCTTGACCCGACCGAATAGCGGACTAGTTTCATCGCAAACCCAAAGAATAGAGTGGCCTTGTTCGATTAGTCCGTTCCCGAGCGACCATAAAAATTGCTCGCCGCCTCCCCAACTGATTTGGGAGGACATCAGCGCCAGCTTCATTTTCATTGGCAGCATCTGAGAATTCCAAGACGAAACGCGAAAAGGTGACCGATTGCTGGCGATAGTAGGCTTTTCCTTTCGCTAAGGTCTATACCAAAATCCCATGTTCTAAGTCGGAGATCGTCGCTATCTTCTTACGCTAGCGGCAGACTGAAATCTATCCGTAGCATGGCCCCCTGGGCCGTGCGAGTAGCATGGCCCCCTGGGCTGTGCGAACCTCGGGCCGGGGGCCCAAGCTACGGTAAACCATTGCTTGCTAGCAAGCGGCCGCCAAAAAAGGATCGGTAAAAACGGACGGCCGCTCGCCAAATCATAATGACCACGCCACAACAACACCCTCACAGGTCAGCAAAAACCTCATGAAACTTCGACGCAACACTTTGCTTCCACTACGATTCGATCTGTCTGGTGCGATCCTCCCAAATCACGGGATCGAATTCGATCAAATGAGAGAATTGTTTCCAACTCTCAGCGCCATCCGCGATTCGATGATGACCACCGAGCTAGAAATGCTAGCAGGCAAACTGCCTATTCCGGCGGAGATGGAGCCATTGGATGCGGGCTTTGTGACCATGCCGGATAAGTTGCTTGCCGAATATGAGGCCAATCGACAAGGGAGCGAATTAGGACGGTTATTCAAACGGGCAACTCATCTTCATAAGTTGGTTGACCGGGTGATCGTGCTCGGGATAGGTGGCTCGTATATGGGTGCTCGAGCTATCTTGGAGTCTTGTTGCCAACCGTACTGGAACGAATTGACTCGTGGCGATCGAGGCAGCAAACCTCGAATGTATTTTGAAGGTAACAACTTCGATAATGACGCTTCGCAGGCTCTCCTGCATTTGCTTGGTGCCCACAAAAACCAACCAGCGACGACGGAACTTGAACGCTGGGCCTTGGTCGTTATCAGCAAGAGCGGCGGTACGTTGGAAACCGCGGCTGCATTCCGCCAATTCCTCGCAGCCCTGGAATCCAGCACTGGCGGCGATCGCAGTAAACTGATCGAGTTGTTGGTCCCAGTTACCGGGATGGGGGGCAAACTCCACAAGATGGCAAGTGAACTCGGTGTCACCGACGTTTATCCTGTCCCCGATGGCGTTGGCGGTCGTTGCTCGATTCTTTCCGCTGTTGGATTGGTGCCGGCTGCTTTGATCGGAGTGAATGTTGTCGAGCTATTGCAAGGTGCTTCGGCCATGACCAAACACTTCCTAACCTCAAAACCCGAGGACAACATTGTCCTTCAATATGTGGCCGTCAACCATTTGCTGGAAAAGCATCGAGGCGTCAACATTCGCGTGATGAGCGTTTGGAGCAAGGCGCTTGAGTCTTTTGGAATGTGGTATGACCAGTTGGCCGCCGAAAGCCTTGGCAAAAACCTGCTCGGTTTCACCCCTCTGACCACGCTCAACACGCGCGACCTGCATTCACGGCATCAGCAACACCAGCAAGGAAAACGGGACAAGGTTTTCAACAACATCATCGTCGACGAGTACCGTTTTGATTCACTTGCCATTGGCTCTCGTAACAACGATGCCGATTCACTCAATGAAATCGCTGAAAAAACGCTACCCGAGGTGATGCAAGCGGCGATAGAAGGCACCAACCAGGCTTTGCGGGATGACTGTCGACCGTCGACCAATCTCTTCGTTCCACGCATCGACGAGCTCCACATGGGGCAGTTATTCCAAATGATGATGCTCGCGACGGTAGTGGAGGGCAGATTGATGGGTATCAACCCATACGGTCAGCCAGGTGTCGAAGCCTACAAAAAGAATATGAATCGATTGCTTGGTAGGAAGTGATCACTTCCTGGCTTTTTCCGGTTCCCCACCTTTGGACACGGCGATAAACTATTTTGCGGCCAGTTTGCTCGTGCCGTTCTTTTTACCCTGAAATATTCAACGGAGTTCTAAACTCGTGACGACTCAATACACAGCTGCCATTGCCGGACAGATCACCTCCGAAATGGAATTTGTCGCAAAACGCGAAAACCTATCTCCCGAGCTTATTCGCGATGAGGTTGCGGCTGGCCGAATGGTTATCCCAGCGAACAAAGTTCACTTGCAAGGAAACCTCGAGCCGATGTGTATCGGTATTGCCGCGACTTGCAAAATCAACGCTAACATCGGTAACTCTGCCGTGACCAGCAACATTGACGAAGAGCTGGAAAAGCTCCATGTGTCCGTGCATTATGGAGCCGACACCGTGATGGATTTGTCGACCGGCAAAGATATCGACAACATCCGAAGCAAAATCATAGCTGCGTCGCCTGTTCCCATCGGGACTGTGCCGATTTACCAAATGCTGGAAGAGCTGGGTGGAAACATCGAAGACATGCGAGCCCAGAACTTCCTGGACATGGTCGAACACCAAGCCAAGCAAGGGGTCGACTACATGACCATTCATTGCGGCGTGTTGCTCGAGCATTTGCATCTTACGACATCCCGCGTCACGGGAATCGTTAGCCGTGGCGGTTCGCTCATCGCCAAGTGGATGATGGTTCACCGCAAGCAAAATCCGCTATTCGAAGCTTTTGATGACTTGTGCGACATCATGAAACAATACGATGTGACATGGAGTTTAGGGGACGGATTGCGTCCTGGCTCGATTGCGGATGCGAGCGATGCGGCACAATTCGCCGAACTCGATGTGTTGGGCAAGCTCTGCAAAAAAGGCTGGAGCAAAGGAACACAAGTCATGGTTGAAGGTCCCGGTCACATTCCGATGGACCAGATTGAAATGAATATTAAAAAGCAAATTGAAGTTTGCCATGGCGCGCCATTTTACGTACTGGGACCCTTGGTTACCGACGTGGCTCCTGGTTACGATCACATCACTAGTGCAATCGGTGCTGCTTTGGCTGGTTGGGCCGGAGCTGCAATGCTTTGCTATGTCACTCCCAAGGAGCATCTCGGTTTACCGAATCGGGAAGACGTGAAACAAGGGGTGATCGCATACAAAATTGCCGCTCACGCCGCCGACGTGGCCCGCAAACGCCCAGGAGCTCAGGATCGCGATAACGCGCTATCCAAAGCAAGATTTGCATTCGATTGGAACGAACAATTTCGACTGTCGCTCGACCCGGAAACTGCCAAGGCGTATCACGACGAGACCCTGCCGCAGGATACTTTCAAAAGCGCTCACTTTTGCAGTATGTGTGGGCCCAAGTACTGCTCGATGCGCATCACTGAAGACATCCGCAAGATGGCGGCCGAAAGCGACGTGCCCATGTTGAATGAGCCAGTGTTGGTTGAGATCAAAGGTTGAACAATCGGGATCTCGCGCCCGAAGAGTAGGGCTGAATCACCTAGCGCTACATGGTCGCTTTACGCTACTAGGTCGTTCCCGGCAGGAGCGACCCACGGCGGGTATTGCCTCTTTGCGACGCCTAGCAACTTCAAAGCTTTCTAACGGCAAGATTTTTTTTCAGAGACAGAGACTTGCATCGCAACCCGTTCGTGGCCCTACTTCAAGCCCAGTTTCTTTCGTCCTTCGTCGGTCAAGCGATTGGAACTCCAGCCCGGCTCCCAAGTCTGTTGGACGACGACTTGTTTCACTCCAGGCACTTGCATAATTCGCTCTCGAACAGGTACCGACAAAGTTGGATGGACTGATATAGAACCATCGATGAAATAGCCTAGCATCGGTCGACCTCGATGCGGCATGGACATGACTAAGCTAACTACATTCCCGCGAACACGCACATCGTCCACCAGCCCCAGATCAACCACATTGATATCCGCAGTGTAGAGCTGGGCATCTTTGCAGTCTCGCAATGCACGCCATATTTCTTGCTTGGACACGAGACTATCGCCGGCTTCCCCCAGCCTAGCTAATCGATCCGTGGACGACAGACTTTTCTCTTCGCCTATCCCGTACCGGCTTTCTTTAGCAATCAATGGATTGAGAAGGGATCTGCGAAGTTGTTCAATCGGCTCCGTTCCGTTTGGTGACGGAAAAGTTGTCGCTATATACGCATTTTTCTGTTGCAGTACTGCTCCATTGGGCACGGTCTTAACCGGCAGCGGATAACGACTCCATACATGGCCGTGCCATCGATAGAACATCATGGGCGAACCAGTATGCTTGAGCTCTGGCAGTCCTTCCGCCCTATGTTCCAAGAAGAGTGCCATGAAGGCGTCTTTGCTTTCCTGATGAAAGAAGCCAACACCCCACAGATCGTCTGACTGCTTTGGATCGACATCGCCTGTACGGAGCTTACCATCCTGTCCCATCCAAAGCTTGTCGGTGAACGACTGCCCTGAAAACACCCATTCATCGTCGCGTAACGCTTCTGCTTGAAAACTTTGCACGGCTCTCATGGAACCGAACTTATGGAACCATGGAAGTCCGGTGTAAAAACGATATTCGACGTAGATGTTGAGCCGACTTGGGGAATAGACTGGGTGGACTGGCGAATAGGGGAACCCCCAGCGGCGAACAATCGTACAGATTGGCCCACGTATTACTTCGTAGTCGGGGCAAGTATCCCACAGTGAGATGCGGAGCTTTTGAAAACTCCCTGCATCGACGTAGTCGTGTGCCCAATCGATCCCTGGCGGCTCGCCGTGCCCCTGGCCACCGGAGAAGAGTTCGAGCCCATGTTCGCGGCGAAGTGTTAGACGTTCGAGCTGACCGGTTTGCCTTGAAAGCGTTGCCTTGTAGAAGGCATTGCTAATATCCAAACCAAAACCCTCCCCTTCGGTCAACAGATCAGAAGGGTATTCAGGCAATTCCGCATTAGGGTTTCCATAAAAAAGAAGGTAGTTTTGCTTCTCATAGGGTCTGCAATCCAGCATCCACAAAACTTTACAAAATCGTTCGTCGCCTCGACGAACTTCATGGAATACTTGGCTTGGGACTTCGACGAGTTTTCCATCGCGCACGACAGCGACTCGAACTTCGCGAGCCAACGATTGAACTTGATCCGCAGAAAAACTCAATAACACTTCGACCGGTTCAGATTTCCTTTGCTCGCCGGTCGATTCCTCCACGGTGATATTCTTAAAGAAGCTCCACCCATGTGCCCAATCTCTCCATGGAGTTGCCAATGTCTGGACCGCTTTGAAGTCCGACGTCGGTACGATCGAGATACCAGGTGATTGCTCCTCGACTTGTGTCTGAAGAACAGTATCTCGTAGCGAGCGCGTCAACGATCGCGCTAAATCGAAATCTTTTCGCTGCCATGCCTGCTCAAGCAATTTCATCTTGGTTTCGAAGGAATCCGTCCGATTGAGACTAGCGTTTTCCTGCGCTGATGAAGTGCGCGATATCACCTCCAACTGAACGAATAAACAAAGAAAGAAGAAGATATTGCCAATCTCATAGCGAGTCTTTGTCATGCGTTGGCCATCTCTCCAAAGGCAGTTTTACCGTTATCCCCAAACATTCCGCAGAGCCGTTACGATTCTTGTTAGAAACCAATTGAGTCAAAGCATTACTTTGGTTCTGCCTTAGGCTTGTCAGCTTCTTTATCTGCAGCTTCTTTATCTGCAGCAGCCTTATCTGCAGCAGCCTTATCTGCAGCAGCCTTATCTGCAGCAGCCTTATCCGCAGCAGCCTTATCCGCAGCAGCCTTATCCGCAGCAGCCTTATCCGCAGCCGCTTTCTCAGCAGCCGCTTTGTCTGCTGCCGCCTTGTCTGCAGCCGCCTTGTCTGCTGCCGCCTTGTCTGCTGCCGCCTTTTTCTCAGCTTCCGCTTTCTTTTCGGCTTCGGCTCTTTCGGCCGCGAGTTTCTCAGCTGCCTTCTTTTCTTCGGCGGCCTTCTCAGCCGCCGCTTTCTCAGCTGCCGCCTTCTCAGCTGCCGCTTTGCGATCCGCCTTCTTGGTCTCTGCGTCTTTAGCTACGTACTGCATTTGACCTACGCTTTGCAGGACCGTCGGCCCGAGCTTACGAGTTGCAACGACAATGCGGTCACTACTGATTGCGAGTACTCCCCAAACACCCTTGGGTCCCTCTGCCCAGTCCAACAATGTTTTCGGGTCCGTTTCGGAGGACCTCTTGACTTGCCCTCGCATCGAGACGGCGACCAAACCACCGCCCGGTAACGTCGCCAATGAAGTTACCCAATCATTCAGCTTTGCAATCTCAACAGGCTCACCCTCCGTTGGAATTCGCTTGACTGTGCCATCCGCACTTCCCACCCATAGAAGATTGCCGCTGCCATAAGCCACGGACCATAGTGGCTGCGTTCCAACCGAGATTTCTTTGATGGCTTCGAGCGATGGCCACTTGATGAGCTGAAGCTTTCCGGAACCAGTGGCAACGGCGAGAGTATCTCCCGTTGAGTTAAATGCCATGGACATGATTTGACCCGAGCCCAATTCGCGACTTCCGATCGCTTTGCCTTCGCCGATGGACCACGCAAAGACGGTACCGGCTTCGTTGCCCGCCGCCAAGTGTTTTGAGTCCGATGCAAAGGCGATAGCCCTAGTCCACTTCGCAAATGCTTTTTCAAAATGTTTGGTCTCACTACCGCTCGTCGGTGTGACCGCAAGGCTACCTTGAAAGTCGGTGGAAGCGAGGGTCGATTTATCAGGGCTCGTCGCAACTGCCCATACCGCTGCGGGTTGTCGATACAACTCTTTCGCTTCGTCGGGATTGTCGCTCGAGAACTTTACGACAGAGCCTTCTCGATAGGGCATCCCAGTTGCAAGGGATCCAAAAAGATCGCTTTCGCTTCCTCGAGCAAGGCTCGTAATCCAACGGTCATGCCAGATCCATTCGGCAGGTTCGTCAGCGCAAAGAACGCTCATCGTCGGACACATCCAAAATACAAATAGGAAACCAACCAATAGTTTTCGAGTAAAGCAAACGAGTGGATGCATAATCATGCGGAAATCTCCTTGATGAGTCGCGGCTAGGGAGGAAGCACTATCGCTTCGGCATCAGCCCGAAGTCAACGTCTTGTTACAAAATGGATTTACCATTGTTTTTTACTCTCGTTGTCTTCGCAACCGCGGAGCAAAAAAAATCGGTAACAACGTAATCGATTATACTTCGCAAAAGGCTGACGAGGGTTTCAGAACTGCGATTTGCTTGCTCGCCGACTTAAGTACAAAATTCCGTGTAATCCTGTGCAAAATCGTGACTCGAGTGCTAAGCTACCTGTAGCATGGCCCGCTGGGAGTGTGACTTCGTCCCAAGCCACGGCAACACAACTCCTGCCGTTCGCTTTACCACTTTCAGGGTTGCAATTTCCGCCTGACCGACGTTTATAAAAATGTCACGAAACCACTCTTGGAAGAAGGACTTTTCATGCCACAAATGCGACTTACTCTAGCTTTTCTTGTCATTTACAGTTGCGCTTTCAACGTTTTTGCACAAGAGCCCGAACAGCTGAAATCGCGTGCGGAAGCAAGTATTTTCGAAGAAACAAGTCGTTATTTAGATGTGATGCATTTTTTCACAGAACTGCAGAAACTCAGTCCGCACCTGCGTATGGAAACTCTCGGTTTATCCCAAGAGGGCCGTCCGCTGCCTCTGGCAATCCTGTCCGATCCACCCATTTCCACACCTCGCGAGGCCAGTCAATCGAGAAAACCCATTGTCTTCATAATGGCAAACATCCATGCTGGCGAGGTGGAAGGCAAGGAGGCAGTTCAACATTTGGCCCGACGGGTACTTTTCGGAGACCTTAAGCCGGTACTTTCGAAATTGACCATCCTAATCGCACCGATATTCAATGCCGATGGCAATGAGAAAATCAGCGTGGAGAACCGCGCTGAACAATTCGGCCCGATCGGCGGTGTCGGTGTTCGTACCAACTCCCAAGAGTTTGACCTCAATCGCGATTTCATCAAACTTGAGTCACCCGAGGTTCAGTCGCTCGTCAAATTTTTTAACCGATGGAGTCCGCACCTGACCGTAGATTTGCATACAACGAATGGTTCCTATCATGCGTACCACTTAACTTACTCGCACCCTTTGAATCCAAATACAGACAATAAAATCCTCCGTTATCAACGCGAAAAGATGATGCCCGCGATCGAAAGGGCAATGATGACAAACCACAAGTTTCGAACCTATTATTATGGCAACTTCACGGGTTTTTCCAACAAGCCAAAGCCGGGCGAAAAGACGACTTGGGAAGCCTTCACCCACCAACCGCGCATCGGTCAGAATTACGGTGGACTTCGCAATCGGATGACGATTCTTTCCGAAGCTTTTAGCTACCTGTCCTTTCAACGCAGAGTGGAGGTTACAGAACGATTCGTGGAGGAGATCCTTCATTACAGTGCCGAGAACGCCGCTCAAATCGTTGAGCTGACCAAAACGGTTGATGAGGAAGCGGTTCGAAAGTTTTCAAGCGACGAGGCCGTCGATATTGGAGTGACCTTTAAGCCTATCCCTTTGTCAGAACCTGTTTCAATCCTCGTCGGCGAAGTTGAGAAAGTCATCAACCCTCGCTCCGGAAAGCCAATGACAGCCATGATGGAGGACAAAGTGACGCCGGTGACCATGGAAGATTTTGGCATGTTTTCCGCCACGCGGACGGTCAAGGCCCCGCGAGCATACCTGTTTTCATTTGACGAAAAGATTGTTGAGAAGTGTCTTCAACACGGGATTGCCGTCGAGGAGTTGACGGCTGAGTTAATTACGGAAGTCGAATGCCTAACGATTGGCGGAATCGAAAAATCCAAGCGCAAGATTCAAGGACATTTGGAAACGAAGTTAACCGGAGAATATACCTCGCAGCAAATCACATTTCCGCGGAAGACGATTGTTGTTCGGACAGCCCAACCACTCGGTGCACTCGTCTGCTATCTGCTCGAGCCGGAAAGCGACGATGGGTTGGTCACATGGAATTTCTTTGATTCCCAACTCGAAGTTGGGAAGACGTTTCCTGTTTACAAGTTGATGAAACCAAAGAACATCGCCAGCGTCCTTCTGGAATGATGGCTCGATGATGGTTCGAGATGCATTTGTAAGCCGATGCCTTAGTTTTCCGATTGAAAAAGACGAGACTTATCATCCAGCGGCCTAATCCAAACGCTTCGATAGCGAACAGGGCTTTGGTGATCTTGCAGGTACAGGGGACCAGCTTCCGTGCGTTTGAGACTTTCAAGAATTTTGGCCGTGTAAGCAGTCGACCGATAAACGTACGGCGTATAAGGCGAGCGAGGCTCAGTAAAAGAGGCGTGGTTTTGAACCACCACACCGTTTAGGATGGAAGTGATCGTTCCTGGCTCCGCTATCTTGCCATCTTTGTATCGTGGAGCTCGATAGATGATGTCGTACGATTGCCATTCATCTGCCGGCCGGCCCGCGTTGACCAGCGGCAGTTCGTATCGATATAGAGAACCGATCACCTCTTTGCTTGGCTCGGTCGATCCGGCCGTGTTGGATATTTGCATCTCATACTGACCGTGAATGTACACGCCGCTATTGCCATGACCATTTCCCGGTACGGAAAACTCGACATGAATTTGAGCGTCTCGGAAGTGCAACTTGGAAACAATAAAACCAATGCCGACAGTCATTACTCCGTCTTTAACTGGCCAGTGACAAGCTTTGCCACTGACATCAAGAAATGCATCGGTCGAACGACCGTCGAAGAGTACAATCGCATCCGACGGAGGCTTTCCTGTCGGAGCATTTACGACTCTGAGCGGAGCTTCCTGAGCAATGAAACTCGAAGGAAATGAGCCGACGAACGCAGCCGATCCGAAAAGGAGAACAGCTAAACGAGAGATCTTGTACATGGAAACATGAGGTGGGGAGAGAGGTGGGGCAAGGCCCAATTCCGATGGAGGAAAGATCCGATGCCCCCAATTCTAAACGAAGCGCAATTCGCGTGTGAAGGGTTCGTCATCTCGAACCGGTAAGATTGATTTCTTACGCAAAATGGATTAGACTTGAAGAAATTCCTGCTCCAGTAACGATAAAAGCAAGAACCCACCGAACTCCCACCCTTCCTCCACCCGCTAGAGCCGTTCGTATTCCCCACCCACAATTGTCGAACAAGGCCATAGTCAAACATGGCCATTGTCGAGAATGGTTGGTCCTGCCCTCCAAAATTGCGGAAACCCAACATTATGTCCACGGTCGCATACCGTCCTGACATTTCTAGTAGCGGTAATCCATGGCCACGCTCGTCTCAACTAAATCGAACGTGGGTTATGGCCTTCGCACTCTTGGTAGTGTCATTTGTGGCTTGGAGCTGGAATCACCAGCGGTCTGGTACGACATCCGTTTCTGGACAGGTGGTATGGCATGAAGTCGATCGTTCTGATCTTGAGGTCGTGGTTTTGGAACGAGGGAGCCTAGAAAGTCAATCGAATGTTGAACTGCTTTGCGAGGTCGAAGACGTTCGAAAAGACAACATCAATGGTACGACCATACTCTGGATGATTCCGAACGGAGCTTCGGTAATAAAAGGGGATCTGGTTGTCGAATTGGATTCGAATCCGATGCAAGAAGCGTTAGATGATCAAGTCCTTTACACCGAGAACGCAATCGCAGAAAAGATACAGGCGGAGGCCAACTTAAAGAACCAATTGACCATGAACCTGACCGCTCAAGCGGAAGCCGAATTGCTTATCAAGTTAGCTGAACTCGAATTGGAGATGTACGTCGACAAAGACAATGGCACACAAAAACTATCCATTGATGCCAACAAGCGGCGCATCGATGACGTCAACAATGAGATTCTTGCAGCGCAAGCGACGATGGAACTTCGTCGTGAGGAACAACGAGGGGTTCAGTCCCTATTTAAATTGGGCTATGCCAATCGGAACGAAGTGCGGCAAAAAGAATTGACCTATCTGCAAGCCGAGGGGCAATTCGCCGCCAAGTTAAACCAGCTTCAAACCGAAGTATCCACTCTCAAAAAAATGCAAGTCTACGAGCAACGCAAAGACCTTCTAAACCTGGAAGGCAAGGTTGCGACAGCCAAGCGAGGCCTGGAACAAGTCCTGCGTAACAACGAGGCAAGGCTTGCGCAGATGAAAGCCCTGATGCGTGCAAAGGAAGAATCGCTCAAGAAAGAAGAAGAGCGTTTGGCGCGGTATCAGTCCCAACTCAAGAAGTGCAAGATCCTGGCACCGCAGTCAGGTCTCGTTGCGTACCCGAGTAACAAAGCCTACGAGGTCCGCGAAGGTGTGCCAGTTATCTTTCGCCAAAAATTGTTGTCTATCCCGAATTTGGATTCGATGCAGGTTGAAACTCGGATTCATGAATCATCACTCGATCAAGTTCGAAGCGGGCTCTCTGTCCGCATCACAGTGGATGCTTTTCCCAACCTGAAGTATCGAGGCACAGTAAAGTCGGTGGCGGTCTTACCGGAACAAAACAGTTGGTCAGGCAACGATACGAAAGTTTATCAAACGATTGTCACTATTGATGAAAAGGTTGAAGGTCTAAAGCCTGGAATGACAGCGGTATCAGAAATATTGGTCGATTCCATAGAGGACGTTTTGACCGTACCCCTTCACGCGGTTGTAAAGCATGATGAAAAAACCTATGTTATCGTACGTGACGAAGACAATCGTCCCCACGCTAGGTCTGTAGAACTAGGCCAGACAAACGATACGAAGGCGAGCATTCAAAGTGGCTTGTCGGAGGGAGAGTCGATCGCCATGAATGCGCAAGATTTGGTGGAAGCGATGTTCACAGACAAAGATTCAACGATTCCCGCATCTTAGCGAATGCGATCCTGATTATTGGGCGAGTTCACCATCCGTGCTGATTGCAACATTTAGGTTGGCGCTTCGCAATTTGCTACTCCATAAACTGCGAAGTGTTCTTACGTTGTTGGGCACGATTCTCGGTGTTGCCTCGGTCATCGCCATGCTTTCGATTGGTGAAGGTTCGAAGCAGGAAGCGCTTGAACAAATTCGTCGCCTTGGAGCAGCCAATGTAATTGTCCGGAGCGTCAAGCCGCTACCCAGCAATGATACGTCAGCAATTGCTTCCACCATTGTGCTTGCCTACGGATTAACGTATTCCGACCTGAGGATGTTTCAGGAATTCAAGCATGAGGGGTGTACTGTAGTCCCCGCAGTGATTCACAAGAAGAATCTTCAACATGGTAAGCGGCATGTCACTGCCGCCAGAATCGTCGGAACAACGGAATCGCTTCCCCAAGTCAAAGAAATGCAGATCCATGGGCGATTCTTCAGCGCGAACGATGTGGAAATGGCAACCAACGTGATTGTGGTGGGACAGAGAATTGCAAGCGAGATTTTTGGGTTCGATGATCCGTTGGGGCAGACGCTGCTGGTCGGCGATGATGCGTATCGGGTGATTGGCGTAGTCGGAAATCGTGATAGCGGGTCCTCCCGAACTTTGAGTAACGACACGAACGATCAGAACAGCGATCTCTACGTTCCGATCTCGTCTGCGCAGAGCAGGATGGGAATCGTACAAAGGTTGGTTGAGACAGGTTCGCGTCAATACGTGCGAATCGAATTGAGTGAAATTACGATAGAGTTCCCGAACCCATCTCAAGTTCGGCCGTTTGCGTCCATTATTCGAACTATCCTCTCGCAAAGTCACGCAGGCAAGAAGGACTACGAGGTTCAGGTACCACTGGAACTATTGAATCAAGCGGAACGGGAGAAGCGATTGTGGAATTTGGTTTTGGGCTCGATCGCCGGAATATCGTTGCTCGTTGGGGGCATCGGCATCATGAATATCATGTTGGCAACGGTCACTGAGCGTACTCGCGAGATAGGTATTCGACGCGCAATCGGTGCAAAGCGGCGCCATATTATCATGCAATTCCTAATGGAAACGACTGTACTAAGTACCAGCGGTGGTATCCTCGGAGTGGTAGTAGGTGTTCTATTGCCCCTCGTTTTTACTTTGCTTCTCGGAATCAGGACATCAACCAGCCTGGCTTCCATTGTCATCGCATTTGGCATCTCGGTCGCCATAGGCATCGTGTTTGGGGTGTACCCAGCTTACAAGGCGGCAAACATGAACCCAATCGAAGCTTTGCGTCACCAATAGCCAAAAAACTTGCATGCATGCCTGGTAGGTCTCTATTGCCGAAAGTGACTTGCATTCCAGTGCGGCATCTCCATTGCTCTTAACGCCCTTTGGCAACCCTACAGAATCAGTTCTGGCCTCAAAGTCCCCCAAGCTTACCAAGTCCATAGTCTCAGTCCTTATTTCACTCAGAATATTTGGCACAAACCGCAGGATCGATGCAACCGCTGCCGATTCTATGCGTGACGCGGCTTCCCGCCGTAAATTTTCGGTAGAGACTACCGAGCCACTCCGCTCATTGAAGCTCGTTTGCCCGGAGATCCATTCCAAGTATGCGTTCGCTGGTCATTATGGTTTTGGCATTTCTCGCGGTCCATCTTGTAGCAGGATGTTCCCGAACGAAGTACCGACGGGCTGCGGATCGCGATGCGTATCGCATTGTTCGTGAAAAATCAGCCTGCCTGAGCGAGACTGCCCCGGCTGAATTTTCCGTTAAGCCAGACCCGCGTTCCCGTTTTTATGACGCGTCCAATCCGGACTGCCCACAGCTTCCCGTGCCGCGTGGTGTTCTCAACAACTACTCACTACCGAAACTTGCTAGCGATGCAACCGTACCGCGACAAAGCGGCGATTCAATTGATGCGGCTGGTGCAGGAAAAAGCCACTACCAAGCACAACGTACACTTCACCAGACTGCTCCTGACGAATCCCCCATTGTTCAAGCGAGCTTCCATGAGACGGTGAGACTTCTGACTGACGATAAGAACCCAGCCAACGCGAGCAAGGCACCTGAACCAGAGTCTTCATCGCGTTCGATGGCTGTGTCTGTCAACAAAGTGACGATTCCGCCACAAGCTTGGGAAGTATTGCCAAAGAGCTGTCGAGATCGCATGCTTGAGTTTGAAACGCTTCGAGACGAGTATTCGCTGAGCTTTACGGATTCCAATCTCGATTCTTCGAAAGGTCAAATTCGCCGGCTGACATTGTCCAACTTGATGGAACTTGCCACCATCAATAGTCGCGACCTTCAAGCCCGAAAAGAGGTTCTGTTTCGAAGCGCGTTAACCCTGACCCGCCAACGCTATCAATACGACCTAAACCCGTCACCGTTTGGAAACGGAACCGCCGCCAATTATAGGCACCTTCGCGCCAACGGCATAACAGAAAATCGTCTGGACACTCCATCGGGAGTTGGAGTTGAAAAGACGCTCGCTACAGGCGGCCAGTTCCTGGCCCGCTTCGCAAATAGCGTTGTACTCACATTCAATGGACCTACTGGATTTGCGGCAGATGTTGGATCTGAGATGATCTTTGATTTTCAACAAACCGTTTTTCAACGGGACGTACGTTTTGAAGGCCTGACTCGAGCGGAACGAGATGTAATCTATGCGACTCGCGACTACTTGAGGTTTCGAAAGCAAATGTTTCGGGACATCTCCAGCCAATACTACAATCTGCTACTGAATTTTCGAAGCATTGAAATCAACTCACAAGACTACTTTACTAACCTGCGCGGGTTCATTCAAAGCCAGGCCGAATACCGAACGGCTGAGAAGATTCCTAGGATCCAGGTAGACCAGTTCGAACAAAACGTCTTGCGCGCAAGAAGCAATTTGGTAAATAGCTGCTTTACACTTGAGGCGGCATTGGATCAACTCAAGTTTCGCTTAGGGCTTCCAACCGAGATGACCATTTACATGGATTTGACGGAACTTGAGTCGATCTCGCTCAAAGATGAGTTGAGTGTCGCTCGACAAATGATCGATCGGGCCCGACGGGAGTTGCTGAACGCTCGCAATGCTACGACATTGGATTCAACCACGCTCGCGAATGTTGCAGAGGTTCTTGCAGATCGCATGTCCAACATACTTAGAATACAGCAAAGGATGGAACAATCCGCGAACGATGCAAATGGCCTGTCACCCAAAGGTGAGGATTCTGACAGTGCCGCGGATTCGAGTTCTCGCCAAGCGGTCGAAAAGGCGGCTACCGAACTGCAGGAACTAAAGCAATTGCTGCAAATTCTCGGCGTCCGAATGCAAGTTGACTTATTGCGAAAGGAGCTGGATGCTCAATTGAATTCGGATACTCCCGCACCTCCGATGCGCGTCTTGATTCGGGCGATCGAATATTGCGAATCGGAAATGCAAGTCATCGATTTGGCGTTAGCTTCTAGGCGAGTCCTTTCCAAAAGCCATTCGAGAGATATGCTTCTCAAGCGACGATCTGAATCGGAGGAAAGACTCGCGGCTCTCATCGAGTTCCTCGAGAAAATCACTTCCAATTTGAACTCGGGTGCTTCCGCGAAAGAACTGGATGGATTTGCGAAAATCCCGGAACGCATGAGGGATTCCATTGAGTTGGTTAGACAGCTGGAGGAGTTAGCGCGAGATGTGACCAAGGGCTGGCTACCGGTCGAAGGAGAGCTAATCGAATCCAAGGTTCAAGCGACAGTAGACAAAACCATTGTGTTGAGTGATCGACTGCTCGAAAACGGTCCAGACGGATGGGAGGAGATCGTGATCGACAACAATGAAGCATTGTTGACAGGTCTTGTTCAACGCTTGGACTTGATGAATCAACGGGGCGCTCTGGCCGATGGTTGGCGACAAATCAAACTGGCTGGAGATGATTTGAAATCCATTGTTGACTTGCGAGCGACTCAAGTTCTTCGAACAAAGAGTTCGGCAAACGATCCGTTGGATTTTTCATTCGATGATAGCGAAACTCGAATGAGCATTGCATTGGACACTCCGCTAAATCGCCGCTTGCAACGCAACAACTTCCGGCTAGCGCTAATCAACTACAACGTCGGCCTTCGCAATCTGATGGCGGCAGAAGACACAATCAAGCTCGATATTCGTGAAGACCTAAGGCAATTATCTCTCGATCGAAATCAATATACGATTGCCGTTGCGGGAGCTGCCCTGGCTTATGAGCGAGTTATCAGCACGCGACTTCGATTGCAATTTGGCGTCCAAAACGTCGCAGCTCGAGATTTTTTGGAAGCCCAACAAGCCTACACCAATGCGCTGAGTGCAATAGCTCGTCAACATGTGAACTACATCACGGATCGTATTGAGCTGTTTTTTGACTTGGAGGCAATCGATGTGGATGCAAACGGGTATTGGTCTGGCGTGAAGGAGGACTTTGGCCCACAGGTCAACGTCGATTTCCCTGGCACTAATCCGAGGCCATACGATTGCCTTCCTCCCCGTGTTTGGTATTCTCCGACCATCCGGCAGATGGAACAAATACCACCGGGCGACGCGATGGTGTTTCCATCGCGATAATCTATATTCAAAACCGCCAAGGTTTTCATTTTTCACTTCGTAACTTTCTTCCAAATAATGGAATGCCCTCGGTAGGCAGAAAAATGGCAAGAGAAAAATCGCACGTCACTTCGATATTCGAAATTCCTTGTTCGGTGTTCAATATTCAAGAGAGCCCGAAAGGGAACGCCATTTAACTAGAGCCTGCGGCTCAATACAAAAACCATGTTGGATGAAGCACTAGCTTTGACCGTGTACAATTAGCGGGCTGTCCATCCAAGATCCAACAAATGGGCTGCGCCTGTGATGAAACTGGCCTTGTCGCTAGCCAGATACAAAACGAATTCGGCAATTTCGCTCGGTTCAATTAGCCGTTTGATGGCAGCCGGTCCTAGCATGATCTTTTCGATCACGTCCGCCTCGCTGATGTTTTCGGTGCGGGCCTGAGCGGCGATCTGCTTATCAACGATGGGTGTGCGCACGTAGGCAGGGCAAATGGCGTTCACCGTAATTCCGTCTTTGCCCGTCTCTAAAGCCACGGCCTTGGTTAATCCTATCAACCCGTGCTTGGCACTGATGTAGGCGCTTTTGAAGGGACTTGCAACTACTCCATGCATGCTCGATACGTTGATAATGCGGCCCCAGCTATTCTGTTTCATCGCTGGCAACAAATACTTGGTCAGTTGAAACGGCGCGGTCAACATGACTTGTAGCATGGTAGTCCAAGTCGTTTCAGGGAATTCCTCGACGGGGTGAATCGATTGGAACCCGGCATTGTTCACCAAGATATCGATCCGTCCTCCAGCCGCAGTCAGTGCCTGTCGAGCCAAGTCGCGCACTGCCGTTTGGTCAGCTAAATCGGCCAGCAAAAAAGGCATACCCAACGTCGAGGCTACTATTCGCCCTTGCTCGGTAACATCATGCAATAAGACACGTGCGCCACCGCTGACAAAGGCTTCAGCGATCGCTTTGCCAATGCCGCTACCCGCGCCCGTGACTAGAACTTGTTTATTATTGTTGCTCATGGTTTCCTCTCAGGGTAGTTTCAAGGCGGGGCCTTGCTACAGGGTAACGCTTTGCGTTCAAATGACTGTATGGTCCAATGAAGGTCTGCCGAAAATAATATATTTCAATCGGGAGTTAAAAACATTTACGACGTAATAGTCCTTGGCCTAGGTGGCGTCGGAAGCTCTGCGGCCTTTGCTCTCGCGAAACGCGGACAATGCGTTCTGGGCCTTGATCAGTTTTCACCGCCACATAATCGCGGTAGCTCGCACGGCGAGACAAGGATCATTCGCAAATCCTATTTCGAGCATCCGAGCTATGTGCCACTGCTATGCCGAGCATATGATCTTTGGCGAGAACTTGAGTCTCGTGTAGGAACCCAGTTGTACCATGCGACAGGAATACTCGAAATCGGGCCAGCGGATGGTATTGTCATACCTGGCATCAAAAAAAGTGCCGCACAGTACGATTTGCCGATCGAGCAACTCACCATGTCGGAAGCAATGTACCGCTATCCAGATTTGCATGGAGATGAAGCTTGGTCGGTTGTTCTGGAAAAAGATGCGGGGTATCTCAACGTTGAGCTTTGCGTCGAGGCCCACCTCAAAAGCGCTGCAGCTTTGGGAGCTGAATTGATCACGCAGCAGAAAGTCATCGGTTGGGAATCCGACGGAATTGGCGTCTCGGTACGCACCCATACCCAAACGTATCGAGCCAGTAAGTTGATCTTGACGGCAGGCCCATGGGCGAGCGAATTGCTCAGCCAATTCGGTGTTCCTTTGCAAGTCTTACGCAAACACCTCTACTGGTATGAGACGAACAATCAAGCCTATCGAGAGGTCGATGGCTTTCCCTGTTTCTTTTTCGAAACACCTGCCGGGCATTATTATGGGTTTCCCAATCGCGACGCGCTTGGATTGAAGATTGCACGTCATAGCGGCGGTGAAATAGTCGATTCTGAAATCGACGGAGTCCACAAAAGAAGCAACGACGATCAAGCCTCGGTCGAATCGTTTCTTGGAATGTGCTTGCCGGAAGTCAGTCGTCGTATGACTCGTTGGGCTGGTTGCTATTACACGATGACCCCAGACGAAAACTTCATTATTGACGTTTTGCCAAAAACGCCACAGGTATCCATCGTTGCAGGCCTATCGGGGCATGGATTCAAATTTACGAGCGTGCTTGGAGAGCTAGCAGCCGATTTAGCGACCGACGGTCGATTGCCGATAGACTTGAGTTTCTTAAGTCTTGCGAGATTCCGATGCTAAGGAGCGTTGAGCTTTCACCGGCTCTCGTTTATCTGCTGTCGACGCCCCAATGGGCTTGGAGGCTTTCCCACTTTCGCATCAATGATTTAGTTGATAGGTCTTGGCCTGGCTCCGTGGGTAGCCAAAAAGCCCGAACGATCCACCGGTCAAGCCGGTGGGATTCACAAATACCGCAGGCTTGTCCTGCTGGCAAGGCAAGGGCCTTGCGGAACTCGGCTCGGGGGCCCAAGCTACGGTAACCAAACTCCCGCCGGTCGCCTAGAGACGCTAAAATGAATCTTGCCGAAACCGAAAATCCCAACGAAAGCGACCCTTTCTTGCTCGATGTAACGAAGCTTCTAAACTTGGAGCTGCCACCAGAGTGCATAGCAGGCATTCGGGCCAACCTGGAACTCATGCGAATCCACGCTCGTAAACTCGAGGCATTTGAAATATCCGACGATGCAAGTGAGGCGAACGAATCTTGATCGAACCCGCATCCATTAATGACATTGCAACGGGCGTACGCTCTGGAACGCTCAAGGCGGCGGAGTTAACCAAGGCGGTCTTGGAGGATGTCTCGCGGCGTAATAGCGTCTACAACTGTTTTACAAGAGTGTTGAGGGAAGGTGCAATGTCGGCCGCCGTGGCGATCGACCAGCAGGTTTTGAAAGGGATCGATCCTGGTCCCTTGGCCGGAGTCCCATTCGCCGTGAAGGACTTGGTTGACGTGGCAGGATTGGCAACCACAGCAGGTGCCAAGATGCGAATTACGGCTCCACCCGCTACTCGCGATGCTGTCGTTGTTGCGAGACTCAAAGCGGCCGGTGCGGTATTGATTGGAACTCTCAATATGGATGAGTACGCTTACGGCTTCGCGACCGTAAACCCTCATTTCGGAACGACTCGAAACCCACACGATGTCGATAGGTTGGCAGGCGGTTCATCCGGTGGATCCGCCGCGGCGGTCGCTGCAGGCTTTGTCCCACTTACTCTTGGCTCCGACACCAATGGCTCGATCCGTGTTCCCGCATCGCTGTGTGGGCTATGGGGTATTCGGCCAGCGGACGGTGCAATTTCGGTTGAAGGCACTTTTCCATTTGTGGAGATACTCGATACGGTTGGCCCGTTCACGCGAACGGCTGCCGACCTTGAATTGGTCTATGCGCTGCTATCAGGTTCGACGGTCTCTGGTTCGACAAGCATTCCTCGGATTGCGAGACTCGACGGCTGGTTTGCTAAGGATGCTTGCCCCGAGGTTATCGATGCATTGGACAAGGTCATGTCTCATCTAGGAGTCAAGGCTATCGCGGAAATGCCAGAGGCGGAGACCGCTCGCTCAGCATCGTATCTCATTACAGCGGCCCAGGGAGGTGCGCTTCATCTCGACACCATGCGCACCCAGGCAATGGAGTACGATCCGGCTGTGCGAGATCGGCTTCTGGCCGGAGCCATGCTCCCCACATCTATCTACCAAAATGCAATGGCGTTTCGAAGTTACTTTCGCGAACAAGTGAAGACGTTGTTCAAGCGATTCGATATCCTAGTCGCTCCAACAACTCCGGTAGTAGCACCTCGAATCGATCAAGCGACCATCATGATCGATCGCCAACCGGCCTCAGCCCGAGCCAACCTAGGAATTTACACTCAACCGCTGAGTCTGGCCGGTATTCCCGTTGCGGCTGCTCCATTTCATGTTTCGAGTGGCTTACCCATAGGGCTTCAATTCGCGACTGCGCCCGGACGCGAGGCAATGCTATTTAAACTGCTACGCGAGTTGGAAAATTCCGGATTGCTCAAGTGCAAACTGCCTGATGACTTAATGGCACGGCGGGTCGCACTCTAAAATCTACGAGCTGCATTACTTTACTAACTCGGCTAGATACTTCACTGGCAAAGTCCCCTTTAGCAACACTTCCTCATGGAATGGCCCAAGTTCGAATGCATCGCCGCGAGCTCGCTGCACATTTTGACGCAAGCGATAAAAGGCTGTTCGGCCAACGAAGTATGTCGATAGCTGACAAGAACTCTGCTTGGCTCGCTGGATCTTGCCAACAGCTTCACCGGATGTCTGAAAGCCGCGATCGACGAGCAAAGAAAACGCTTCATCATCCGACATGGCTGAGCAATGCATACGATAGTCTAAGATGGCATTTAAGACAGCTCGCATATAGAATTTGAGCTGATGAAGTCGCAGCGACAAGTCTCCTTCGCCATAGCCCTCATCCAGCATCATCTGCTCCGTGTAAACAGCCCAACCCTCCGCGAAGACACCCGACGAGAGGACTTTCCGAATGAGCGAATCGACTCGATTGCTATAGTCCAATTGCACGTAATGCCCTGGATAGGCTTCATGAATGGTAAGCACCTGCAGCATCGAACGGTTGTATTCCTGAAAGAATGCCTCTTGACGTTCGGTGGGCCAATCGGATGGAGGCGGTGATATCGCATACAGGCTTTTTGCTTTGGAATCCAGTGGAGGTGCTTGGTTTAAATAGGCGGCTGAAAATCCGCGTTGAAACTCCGGCATTTCGATAATCGAACACTGGTCCGGGTCAGGCAACGTGAGGATCTTCTTCTCGCGAATGAACGATTTGATCTCATCGACGGTGCTGCGAACATCGTTGACCAACGTGGCGGAAACACCATGATCTTTGCCTAACTCTAACAAGACCAAACGAATCGTTTCACGTCGACCGATGGCGTCGTCTGCAGGCACTGATTTGTTCTTGATGATAGAACTCCAAAGCTGTTTGGCTACATAGTACATTTCGCGTTCAACTCGATCCGCTTCGGCTTCGGCCGTGTCGATGACTTCCTTAGCCGACAACCCCGCATCCAGTTCCATCGCTAGTTTTTCGCCAAACTTCTTTTCTCCGATACGCCATTCTCCATTGGATCGAGGCAACACCACTTCCTCGAGGTGTTTTTTGTACTCTCGCAATGATTCGGCCGCCCGCCGACAGGGGCTAGCCAGTGGGCTGATTTGTGGGGACTCCTCTGCGAGAGCAAAAATATCTTTTTCGTAGAACGCGATCGCGCCTTCGGTTCGCTTGATTGCAACTTCCGTTAGGATTTTGGGCGGGTTCTTGATCGATAACTTGGCGGCTGAGATCACCTCTGGAATGCGCGCAATTCTGTTAACTGCATTTTCGACGTTCCTATGGCGTGGCAACGTCGACTGCGTGAACAATCCAAACACACTGTCGGAACAATACACAAGGTAAGTGCGAGGATCGTTTGCAAAGTCATCGCTATTGTTGAATTGCCACACGCGATAGCGAAGAAAACTTTCCCAAATTTCCAGATCGATCTGCGAGTTTCGCGATAGATTGGATCGGTCGAAGTTTTTTGCTAGCTCGGCCAAGACATCCTCATCGCGTTTTGCATCTTCAGCCCGAGCTTTCGGCGACAAATCGTCCATCTGGCCATCGTATTCCCGATTGCCTTGTTGCGTGGAGAAAACCGGATGCCGTTTGCATTCGGCTTCCAGCCATACCGCAAAGGCTTTGGCAACATCCGCTTCATTTTTGAATGAGCTTGACGCCGTGAACTGCCCGATAGCTTCGTTGGCGTGCGGCAAGCCAAATAAAACGATTGCAAGAATTGCAAATTGCAAGGTCGCCGCGCAACGTGGAAGTTGAATGCTAGATGTCCGGCTCAGGGTAGCCGAACCTACGTGAATGACGGTCATGGGTGCGTTTCTTCTAAGACAAAATGTTCGGTTACTGACTAAGGGCCTATAGCTTAACATCGGTTAGGTCGCCTACCACAGTTGTTTTTCTGCAACTCGTCCCCCAGGTCTTCCATCGAGGACTAACGCAGGCGACGATCGCTGGCCAGCAACCCTGTTTACAGTATAAGATTACCTGCGTATCAACGCCGCAGTCTCTCGTGAATAAACAACTGAAAAACAGAAACCCAATGCCAAACAAGCTCGTTGGATCCACTAGCCCCTATCTATTGCAACATCAGAACAACCCCGTCGATTGGTATCCCTGGGGGAGCGAGGCGCTCAATAGAGCGAAACACGAATCCAAGCCAATTTTTCTTTCCATCGGTTATGCCGCTTGCCATTGGTGTCACGTCATGGAACACGAGAGCTTTGAAAACATGGCTATCTCGGAATTCCTCAACGAGAATTTTGTTTCGATTAAGGTGGATCGGGAGCAACGACCTGATCTCGACCATATCTACATGCAGACAGTCCAGATGCTGACCGGTTCAGGTGGTTGGCCGATGAGTGTCTTCCTAACGCCCGAGATGAAACCCTTTTACGGTGGCACCTATTGGCCGCCCGAGCCTCGTTGGGGGCGTCCTGGATTTTTGGATGTATTGAGAGCAATCGATGAAGCGTGGAAAAAC
>JANLUJ010000877.1:0-6072 GCA_031363425.1 Pirellula sp. | reverse complement strand
CCATCGGTCTCCACGAAGTCGTCATTTAGCATATGCATGTCATTGTTGTAGATGTCGATCGATGAAGCCCTTTGATCAGGATCGCTCGGGGGTGTTCCATACGTCGAGATGCCGATCGCATCGTGAAAGTAAGCGATCGCGTTGTGCGCGATGACGTGACCGGGGCCATACACTTTGACCGCATAATAGCTCGTAAGCAAGTGCGATCGAAAGGGACCGGCACTTGCCCAAAGCGGTCCAGTCCAACCAACTAGTCGAAAGCGATCATCGCGACCAAGAAAGAGATTGTCCGCAATGTAAAAATCGCTAGAGCCAGCGTACTCGGTCCAAACGCCAAACCCGATGTTTTCAAATCGACAATTCTTGACGGTCAGGCCAACTGCTCCGAGCACCTCTTTCTGTCCTGCGAATATGGCTACGTCTGTATTGCGAAATGTCAATCCTTCGAAGATGTGATACTTCGATGCCATCACATCCAACAGCCGATGATTCCCATCTCCGTCGAAGATGACTTCACCGTCACCCGCGGACTTGATCGTGATTGGCTTGTCGCTTGTTCCCTTTAACGTAAGTGACATGCTGCCATCGAAGGGGGTCATCATCGGATCGACATAATTGAGCCGATCCGATTTGTACAATCCAGTATGCAACAAAATGGTGTCGCCTGGCTGAGCCTTTCGCTCCCAAACAACACTCCAATCCCCTAAGCCAGCGCCATAATATGCCTGCATTAGGCTTGTGAAACTGGGTTCTTCGCGGACCCCAGCGTAGTCGACTGGATAAACGTGCAGCTTTCGACCATCGGCAAAAGGTTGTGGTTCCGAGCGAGTACGAACTCGAATGTCTTGGATGGTTTCACCGGAAGCGCCGTCGGGGTCTGCCAGTTGAAATCTGCACTCGTATTCTGTTCCAGGCCGCAGATTGAGAATGCTACCAGCAAAACCCTGTGGAACCGTATAGTCCAGATTTTCGCGACGGCGGTAGACATTTTCGCCACCGACTCGAACAAGTGGCAATGCCTCGCGCCATTGGGCAGCACCGACCTCGCGAAATTGAACGGCGACCGTTGCATTTCGGTTTGCATCACCGCGAATGGACCATTCAAAACCGAGGTTGTTCAACGTCGGATGCTCTACTACGAAATGGTCGGCAATTGTGCCGTTTTCAACGATTCCAAAGACTAAGGCCATCATGCAGGCCAACAAGGTATGCGTCATTGTTTTGCTCCGAGAGGTTGGTAGTCACCAGTTTAATTGTATCGGAAGCGTCGGTGCCAGAGGCGAACCATGCGAGAGCCCGAATCCGCCCCAGATATCGGGTGGTTCAATTTCCCTTCTGCCATTTTCGCGTACCGTTGCAATGAAAAAAAGCTCGCAACAATGTGGAAATCCGAGTCATCGCAGTCCCAACTCATCAAAAAACCACTTTTGCGGTTGACGACTGCGGCTTGGATTCCTATCTTCTTGCGTCCCGCGTTCAACGCAGGGCTTACGAGATCGTTGGCGATTCAAAAATCGCCGACAAACTGACGTTTTTAGAGGTAGAAACCAGCTGTGTCCGGATCGCATGAAGTCATTAGAATTCGAATGGAAGCTTATGACCATGCCGTTTTGGACCAAAGCGCTTTGGAAATAGTGGAAACCGCTAAGCGAACCCACTCCGAAGTGCATGGCCCGATTCCGCTTCCAACACGCATCGAGCGATACACGGTCCTTTCGGGTCCAAATATCGACAAGAAGGCACGTCAGCAATTTGAAATCAGAACGCACAAACGTCTGATCGATATCAAGCAAGCCACTGCTCGAACGATCGAAGCTCTAAACAAGTTGAGCTTGCCCGCTGGCGTTGACATCAAAATCAAAGCAACGACTCGGTAGGAAATTTACGCTTAAACGGCATCCATCAGGTTTTCCCAATATGAAACGGAAGCTCTGAAGGTAACCATCGATTTGGCGATTGAAGTTGCGGTTTACCGCCTCTCTCGCAAAGTCTGCTCTCTAAAACGGGTAGGCTCGTCGGTGTGTCCTTCGCAGCAAACGATTTACGGAATAAGACGAATGAGCAAAGGAATCCTCGGCCGCAAGGTCGGAATGACGCAGATATTTGAGAAAGACGGGCGCGCTGTGCCCGTCACGGTCATCGAAGCTGGGCCTTGCCATGTTCTTCAAGTCAGAACCGTAGATCGAGATGGTTACGAAGCGATTCAGATGGGATTTCTGGACAAGCCTCGACGTCTTGCAAGCCGCGCTGCCCGCGGTCAAGTGGCTGGTATATCCAGTAAGCGGTCCGAAAAAATCAAGGCTGCTGGTGGGGCGGTTACTGCCAAAGCAAATTGCGAACCGAAGCGTTTTGTTCGTGAGTTTCGCGGCCCGGCGTCGGCTGATGTAGGTGCTGAAGTCAAAGTTACTGTTCTCGAGGGAATCAAGTCCGTCGATGTAACTGGCATCACGAAGGGTTGCGGTTTCTCCGGATGGATGAAGCGACATAATTATGCCGGTCAGCGTGCGACCCACGGCGTGAAAAAGGCGCACCGCCATCCTGGTGGTACAGGGGCGGGAACTTATCCAGGCCGGGTCCGCAAGGGCAAAAAGGGTGCTGGGCAATACGGCAACGATCAAATCACGATGCGAAACCTTTTGGTCGTTCGCATTGACGGCGAAAACAATCTTCTGCTGGTTCGGGGTGCAGTACCTGGACCAAACGGCGGCTACGTTATTATTCGCGAAACAAACAAAGTCGGCTAGAGAGCATTAGGCGTAATCAGAGATGACAACACTTCCAGTTTATGACATGTCGGGCGCAAAGGTGGGCGATTACGAAATCGACCCTCAAGTGCTTGCTCCAAAAGTCAGCAAGCAATTGCTGCACGACGTGGTTGTTATGTACTTGGCGAATCAACGCCAGGGAAGCAATAAAACAAAGACCCGCGGTGAGGTTTCGGGTTCTACCAAGAAGATGTACAAACAGAAAGGTACCGGCAATGCCCGTGCCGGTTCAAAGCGCAGCGGTGTCCGTCGCGGTGGTGGTCACATCAACGCCCGCCAGCCGCGTTCGTACTATTACCGATTGCCTCGGAAAGCCATACAGGCAGCGACACGAATGGCAATCGCTTCGAAGATATCGGCGGGCTCGGTCGTTGTTGTCGATCAGATCAAAATGGATTCGCCTAAAACAAAGCTTTTGGCGTCTGCATTGAAAGCGATGGGGCTAGAGGGGCAAACAAAGACTCTCGCCATCGGTGGTTTGGATCGCAACATTTATCTGAGCGGTCGAAACATCGAGGGGCTCACCATTAGTCCGGTGGCGGACCTAAATGCTTTGATCGTCCTGCGACCGCGCAAGTTGGTAATGACGAGAGAAGCTCTTGACTGGATCAAAGCCAAGGCAAGTGCATAAGGGCTTGATATGACAAGCCGATAAGACGATTCCAATCGTAAAACAATTCAGAAGTAAATCATGGCAAAGCAACAACCGAAAAGCAAAATTGTACTAACACCACATCACGTGGTGTTGCGTACGCTCGTAACGGAAAAGGGTGTCCACAAGGCAACTCGACAAAACCGTTATGCGTTCGAGGTCAATCCGCTGGCGGACAAAACCGTCATCAAGGCTGCGATCGAGGAATTGTTTAACGTAAAGGTTGTGGCTGTAGCGACACAAAACCATCAAGGAAAGGCGCGACGGTACCGTGCTCGACTCGGTGTGACGAAGGCCTGGAAGAAGGCGATCGTCAAACTGAGTAGCGAACACAAGATCGACTTCTTCTAGGAAGAGGCTTCTTAACGGAAACCGCAGGATACGACCATGGGCATTCGAGTATACAAACCAACATCAGCAGGTCGGCGAAATTCGTCGGTTAGTGACTTTGCTGAGCTAACACCAGGTGCAGTCCCTGAAAAGGCGCTGCTCATTCGCTTGAAGCGACATGGTGGACGAAACAATCAAGGCTTCATCACTTCGCGACATCGCGGTGGTGGGCACAAGCAAATGTATCGAATCATCGACTTCAAGCGGAAGAAAGATGGCGTACCTGCGAAGGTAGATTCGATTCAGTACGATCCAAATCGTTCGGGGCGAATTGCATTGCTGCATTATGCCGATGGCGAAAAGTCCTATATCGTGGCCCCGGATGGTCTCAAAGCTGGTGCGACATTGCTTAATGGGGCAGATGCGCCGCCAACGTTGGGGAACTGTTTGCCGATGAAGAACATTCCACCTGGTACGGAAGTTTGCTGCGTGGAAATGACGCTTGGGCGAGGCGCTGCACTTTGTCGTTCTGCGGGTTCGTCTGCCGTGTTAATGGCTCGCGAGGCTGGCTGGGCGCAGTTGCAGTTGCCGAGTGGTGAAATCCGCCGTGTTCCAAGTCAATGCCGAGCAACGATTGGAAAAGTGAGTAATCCGGACCACGGAGCGATACGAATCGGCAAAGCCGGTCGAAATCGATGGAAGGGTTGGAGGCCTCATGTGCGCGGTACGGCAATGAATCCGGTGGATCACCCGCACGGGGGTGGTGAAGGACGAACGAAGGGTGGACGACACCCAGTGAGTCCAACGGGCAAGTTGGCAAAGGGTGGTTACACTCGCCGACCTCGCAAACCAAGTAACTCCGCTATTATTCGTCGACGCAAGTCGGTTCGTTACGGTCAACTGAAACTGAGATAGTTAAGGGAAGAGTTCTGACACATGGGACGTTCGACTAAAAAGGGTCCTTTCGTAGATCCAAAGTTGTATGCGAAGCTTGTAAAGGCCCGCGAGAAAAACGACAACATGCCGATAACCACTTGGGCTCGACGATGTACCATCGTGCCTGAGTTTGTCGGAGCTACTTTCATGGTTCATAACGGAAAAGCACATATTAAGGTATTCGTGACGGAAGACATGGTCGGGCACAAGCTCGGCGAGTTTTCACCGACCCGAACCTTCCGCGGCCACGGCGGTAAGGGTGGTAAGAAGTAATTTTTTAAGAAACAGGAATCAATCATGGCTTACCGAGCCGTACATCGATACGCACGCATCAGTGCTAGAAAGGTCAGACCGCTGGCCAATTTAGTGCGTGGGAAATTTGCGGACGAAGCACTTGAGATGCTCCGATTTCAACCCAACCGTGGGGCACGGATGTTGGAGAAGGTGATCAAGAGCGCGATAGGTAGCGCTGGGGATACAGACCAAAACGGTGGGCGTTCATACAGCGCCGAGGAATTGGTTGTTGTTGACGCTCGCATCGATGGCGGTCCGATCATGAAGCGATTCAGGCCGATGTCGCGAGGACAGGCGTTTACGATCTTGAAGCGATCGGCCCACATTTCCGTAGAACTCAAGAGAATCGAAGAGCTGTAGGAAACTTGCATTATGGGACAAAAGGTCAATCCGATAGGTTTCCGTACTGGCATCGTCATGGGCTGGAAGAGCCGATGGTATGCGAGCAAGAAAGAGTTCGCTGAGCTGCTCGTAGAAGATCAGAAGATACGTAAGTTTATCAAGTTTCATCCAACAAAGCCAGCATACCGTGAAGCAGGTATCGATCGAATTGAAATCGAGCGAACTCGCGACGAAGTACGGTTGATGGTGTTTGTTGCGAAACCTGGTTTGATTATTGGGAAGAAGGGGACAGAGATCGAGATTCTGCAGGAAGAGCTGCAAAACTTGATCGGACGTCGCGTAAATCTCAAGGTTGAAGAAGTTTATCGTCCGGAGATACAGGCACAGTTGATTGCGGAAGACATTGCCAAGCAGCTTGCGAAGCGATCCAGTTTCCGTCGAACGATGAAGCGATCTATCGAAACAGCGATGGATGCCGGTGCGAAGGGTATTAAGATTCAAATGTCGGGTCGATTGGGTGGTGCGGAAATGGCACGTTGCGAGAAGGGCAACGCCGGTTCTCTACCACTGAGTACGATTCAAGCAAAAATTAGCTATGGACTTGCTGAAGCCGCTACTCCACAGGGGAATATCGGAATTCAAGTCTGGGTAAACCAAGGTTCTTACGCGGGAGACGCTAACGATGGCGCTGATGCCCAAACGGGTCAAGCACCGAAAAAGCCAAAGAGGACGTATAAAAGGTAACGCGACCCG
>JANLUJ010000856.1:0-8280 GCA_031363425.1 Pirellula sp. | reverse complement strand
CGCCGTGGCTTGGGGATCGCGTCCGGCGCGAATCTCTTGCTCGTCCCAGCTGGGATGAGCGAGGGTCATGAAAAACCGATCTCCTTGACGCGCAGGGACGCAGGGGTAGCCTCCAACTCTTACCATCTTCGCGTCGAAGTTTCCTTGGATAGTTGCTGAGGTTGCTTCCTGCGTCATCGTTCGATGATAAGTCGCTAGCCATGAACTGTGCTGATTGGAATGGCATTCGCGACAAGCGGCGGAAGTCACGTAGTCGTTGGATTTCTTGAGCGTGGCGAGCGTGCGGTCATCAACCGGATTCGGCAAATCGGTGTGGGCATCGCTTGATTGCAGTGTTGGACTGAAGGACGGCTTGGCGGGCACTGAACGATCGGACTCTTGGCATCCAAGACAAGCGGGCGCTACGAGAAAAAGTATGGCCATTTGAAGAGTTTGCCATCTTGCGGCGGTAGATCTCAACATGGTTTTGGATTTGTTAGAAGCGCTTTCAAAACAGGCCGCGTAAACCTACAGTATAGCCGAGAGTGAGCGTGATGCTGAATATCCAACAAGGAGTCACGAATGTCGAATGAAATTGTGTCTCACTTCGATATTCGAAATTCCTTGTTCGGTGTTCGATATTCAAAAGAGTCCGAAGGGGAGTGCCATTTGGCTAACGCCTCAGGCTCAATAGGTATCGTTGATTCCGCCGCTCGCCACAATGAAACGGGTATTCCAAAGTTGTCGTTTGCGTAAAGTGAGAATACTGGATCTTCGTAAACGACACGCCAGGCTTCGGTATTGGAGCCCGGTTTGCCAAGCGATTTCCGAACGGGCGCATTCGCTTGCACCAATATTAGGTCCGCAGAAAACTCGCTCAAGACATTTTGCCAGCCTGGTTCGGCGGCATAAAATTGGTTGTGTTTTGGGAGCACATCTTCGCGGTATGCAACTTCGTATCGCCCGTCGACGCTCACCCGTACGTTGGGATAGCACATCCAAGACACGTACGCGCCGCTCGAAAACGGAGTCATCACGTTTCCCGAAAAAGAATGCGATTGGAGGAAACGAACCGCCCCGGTTGGATAGACCATAGCGCCGTCTGGATCGCTGCTCGGAATGGTTGCTTTCCAAATAGGATTCCAAAGGATAAAGCCTATGCACGCAATTGAGGTAAGGGCCGCACATCGGATCGCAAACTGTCTGGAGTTGGTCAGCGTAGAAATGGTGGTTCGGCCGAACGCCGTCGGAGTCAACCAACCCGGCATATAAGCCATCCAAACAATCGCATAGATGGACCCATGCCGCAGATGCTTCAAGGCCATGTACGCAGCCACACAGCAGAAAAGCCAACCTCGTAACCGAGACCAGCGTCGATTTTTTGCGACGTATCCCAACGCAAGAATGGAGAGGGCGAAAGCCGCTAGGGACGTAGTGCTGTCGTGTGTCATCCACAACGGTTGCCATTCAAGCATGGTCGGTCGTGGCATCGCGATGGCTCTCAATAAATAGGGGCCATACAGCAGTCCCCAGGGGTTGATCTGCAAGCCAATCGCGAGGATGGGTGGAAGCAGTAGGTGATGCCAAAGTTGGAAATAGGCATTTCGAAGACTCTCTATCGACCATTCGTCGCCAAGCTCCGTGAGCCACCGTTCGATTGCATGTAGGAACATCAAAGCGACGCCGACCACAAAGCCAGCGTGCATGTTCAGCCAAACAACATACAGGACTGCCCAAGCAATGACCCATTTCTTGCGACCTTGCCAATCCGACTGCTGGAGCAGAATCTGAAGGAGCATGAACAAGAGCGTAAAAATTTGGGCTCGAACCGTCGCAAACCCAACCCAAAGAAGCGGAAATAGTATGGGTGCACAAATGCATATCAGCAACGGATGCGCGCCACCGTTTCGAGCTACGCGGTAGAGGGCTGTAGCGATAGCGAACACAATCGCGATTTTGAGCACCGCCATACCGTCCATTCCGAGTGGACTAATTCCGGCGCACCAATACAAAATCAAACCGGTGCCCCATTCATGATGAACGGCGGGAAAGACGGTTGGCGTAAAAGCAAAGACATCGCCGACAGGAAACTTGCCGCTATTGGCAAAGACTCTTACCAACGCCATTTCATGGAAAGCATCGTGCGTCACGTCGCTCAACCGAGCTATGTACGCCAGGAACGCAACGACGAGGGTCGCGGCCAGAATGGCTACGAAACGGCTGTCGCGAAGCCGTCCCATTTGTAGGTTTGGTTGAAGTGACATCAGATGAATCTTGTCGGCCGTGATAGCTAGCTGACTGAAATCATTTGTCGAATTTTCCGTACTTTCGCTCAAGATTGATCTAGTGACCGTTTCGGCTGCTCTTCTAGACTCCGGTCCAAAGCGTAGATGGATTGCGAAGCAGGATGCTGGTCGATCCACCACAACCAACCTCGCATACGGGGTATATGAGCCGTCCACTTAGGAGCTTTGAATCGCATGGATGCACGCAGCATTTTCGTCACTTTACTAGCGCTATTCGCTTGGTGTTCCACCAGCTTCGCGCAAGCGTTTGTTGGCCCCAGGTCCATTGTCCAATCGCCCAATTTTCGGGTTTACGCAAGGAATGCACAGCTTGCGAACCAAGTCGCCCAGTCGGCAGAGGAGTGCCGCAAGCAGCTAGCCATGCATTGGCTCGGCAAGGAATTGCCCAACTGGCCGGTACCATGCCCAGTTTCCGTAAACGATGGTCCATCGACTCCGGCTAGTGGAGAAACCAAATACACGTTGGTCGGAGGGGGCGTCGTCGATTTCAGAATGTCTGTATCGGGTACCTCCGAGAGAATCATCGATAGTGTTTTGCCGCACGAAATCACGCACACGGTGATGGCCAGCCATTTTGCTGCGTTGGGGAAACCAGTGCCGCGATGGGCGGATGAGGGGGCATGCACGACCGTCGAGCATCAAAGCGAAAGGAGCAAACACGACATTATGTTAGTTCGTTACTTACGCGAGGAACGAGGCATTCCCTTTCAGATCCTTTTTGCGCTCAAAGACTACCCTCGCGACATGATGCCATTGTATGCGCAAGGTTACAGCCTATCTTGTTTTCTGATCTCTCAGGGTGGTCCACGTCACTTCATCAAGTTTTTGGAACGCGGCATGGAAACGGAAAATTGGGCAGGGGCGACGGACGAGTTTTATCATTATCCTATGTTGGGAAAACTGCAGACGGCTTGGAACAGTTGGGTTAGCGATGGAGGTGGCGTGGTGGACAATTACAAAGCCGACGCCCTAGGAGTTTCAACGCGAGCGTTGGCTGCCAACTCCAATGTACGAACAGCTTCCGCAAACCAAGTCGCAGCGAATCTCGCCCCTCCTGCATCGGTACCATTCTCAGCCCCACCCTCTCCGACGCTCACCCTCGTAAACAATTCAATGAGCACGAGTTCCTCCAGTGCCAATTCTGGTAGTTACTATTTGGATCAATTCCGTCGCCAGCAACTGAACTCGCCTGTAACCACTTTAAGCCAAAGCAAACAGGCACCGGCGGAAGGTGTCAATGCGATTCCTCTTAGTGCAAGTCTGCCTGCTCCATTCCAAACCATTGGCGGCGGGTACGTTCGACGGTAATTCAGGATGATTGGCGACACTGCGTAACGGTGAAGGAAGTTGCCCAAATTACTTTCTAGGAAAACTTTCCATAAGAAGAAAACTGGGATTGACCTATTGCCGAAATACTACCTATTCCGGTACAGACGAATGAAGATTCATCGATGCGTGACCACGACATGCAAGCTGCAACGATGCAGCTTCCAAGGATTGGTTTCGCTTCGATAAATAATAAAAGATGAGCGATTTTTTTGGACTCTGAGCGATAAAGGAGTGTCGCGTTGAAATATTTCAACCCCCTACGAACATTACGATTTTTGGCAGCAATGTCAGCGGTATCTGCACCTGTGTCTATGCCATACAGCATGACCGCGTCGGCAGGTATCGTAGCAACGATCGCATACTCTGCATTGAATGCGGTCGCTCAAAGCCCAACGATCCCTGCTCTTCCACCTTTGCTTCCACCGGCTCAGTCTGTCGGGACTTTGCCATCAAGTGGATCAGCGGCGGATGCAAACGCAAGTGCGCGATCACTATTGGTCAAAGCGCGGGCGGCGTTGAGCGAAGGAAAAAATGAGGTGGCTGCACAGTCGTTTGCGCAAGCATCGTTGGCAGCTCAACAATCTCCCGAGTTAGCATCTGAGCTCCAGCAGACGCGGCAACAATTTGTTGAACGCGGCCTGAGCCAGCAAGCCCTCGATCAAGCCATGCGCGTCGCACAAACAGCTCCAGGCCTAACAAGCCGGGCGGCAAACGCATTGCGAAACAACTCTGCTGCAAACAACTCTGCTGCAAATGGCCAATCGCCAGCGGGGAATGCCATCAGCAGTATCCCGTCGACATTGCCATCTGCAAACGGACAGGTGTTTGCTTTGCCACCTGCGATGCCTGCGGCAATGCCGCAAGTTACCAGGCAGCCTACGGGTCCAGCCAATCCGCTTCGCGACCAAGCCGTTGGGCTCGCTGCTGAAGCAAAGATGGCGTTGGATCGAGGTGACACCTTGAGCGCACGTCAATTGATTCAAAAAGCAAATTCGCTTCGAGTGCAAGATAGCGAATTTGGACCCGGCCAACTCAAGCCGTGGGACGTCGCGTTGCAAGTCGATCGCGCAGAAAGACTTCGCAGTGGTGCCACTCCTGGAGTGACCACGGCGGGAGCGAGTTTGCCTGCAGACAACGTTCAAAACGCTACGGCGCAATCCTCTCCATTCGGGGCGGCCAATAGTGTCCAACCGGGCATCTATCAACCACAGACCGACATGTCGCGAGTCGCACCAGCAAGCGGTGCCCTTTCGCAATATGACGCGAAAGCCACGACGGCTGTTAGCACCGGCGAAGAACTCTATCAGAAGGGCATTGCAGCTCTTTCGGCTGGGAAGAAGGAAGCGGCCTTGGGTTTCTTCAAATCTGCTTGGCAAAAAGAGGCTGATCTCGATCCTGGCTTACGAACGCAGCTGAAAGACAAACTTACGCAGCTGCAGATAAGTGGCGGTGGGCCCGAGCCGATTGGGGCTCTTAGCGCCGAGGGGCGAGAGAACCAAGTCAAACGTCAAAAATGGTTTGCCGAAGTCTCGGGAGAGATTGCCGACGCGGAGAAGATGGCACAAGCCAACAAGCCGATGGAAGCTCTCGACAAACTGAAGGGATTGCGGCAACGCGTCTCCCAAGCTGAAATCGATGGCGCTCAGCGCAAAAACCTTCTTGCGATGGTCGATCGTGTCACTAGCCACATGGAGGAATGGGCCGAACAAAACAAGTCCATGATTCAGCTCGATCAACGCAACAGGCAAATTGAAGATCGAATCCGACTGGAAGCAGCCACTCTGTCCAAAAACGACCTTCAAGTTCAAACGTTGGTTGACCAATACAACGACTTGACTCAAGCCGGTCGCTATGCCGAGGCAGAGGAAGTGTCCAAAAAAGTTCGCGATATTGTGCCGGATAGCGAGATCGCTGCGGTCCTTTACAACAAAGCGAAAATCCAACGCAGGGTTGAAGAACAACTTGCGATCAAAGAGAAAAAGGAAGAGAACTGGGTCGATCACTTCAACAGTATCGAGAGTGCCTCCACACCATACGACGGCGAGACTTCATTGACTTGGCCGACGGCAACGGAGTGGACCAGGCTTACTCGAAACCGAATGTTGAAGGATGACATTCGAATGCTGCCGGCAGAGAAGAAGATCCGAGAAATTCTTGGACAACCCTTCTCGGCCAGTTTTGACCGAAGACCACTTGCGGACGCAATGAATACGATTTCTGAGATGACCGGTATTCCAATCGTCATCGATGATCTGTCCATCAAAACCGAAGGCATTACGATCGATCAACCAGTGACGCTTGATTTGAAAGGCAATTCCATTCAACTCAAGAGCGCTCTCAATCTCATTCTGTCTCAGTTGAACCTCAAGTACGAGGTCAAGAATGAAGTTCTTACGATTGAAAGCAGTCGATTCAGCAAGCAAGAGTTAAAGCAGAAAACCTACAATGTGAAGGACTTGGTCATTCCAATCCCCAACTTTGTGTCGGACTATAACTCCGGCATGGCCGGTGCACTTCAAGCGGCATATCAAGCCCAAACGCATATGGCTTCTGCAAGCGTACCAGATCCAAACGTGGCTGGCGTCGCAGCGAGTCGCATCGCGAGTGTCGATCCAAACTCGTCGGTTCTGGCACAAATGAATTCGATGAGTGGACTAACTGGCATGTCTCCTGGAGCCCTAGCCGGCTCGATGGCTGGAGCCCAACCTTACAACCCTCAGGGGCTTGGGGGGGCATCGATGGCCAACTACCAAGAGTTGATCGGACTGATCGAGAGTACGATTTCGCCGACGGAATGGCAATCAGCTGGTGGAAACGCCCAGATGCGTGAGTTCCGACAAAACCTTAGCTTGGTGGTTACAGCACCTCAAGAAACGCACGAAGCGATTGCAAATCTACTGAAGTCATTGCGTGCCCTTCAAAACTTGCAGGTCACCATCGAAGTTCGGTTTATTCAGCTTTCGGACACGTTCTTCGAACGCATTGGCCTTGATTTCGACTTCAACATTCGGGACAAGCTAAACCGAACGACTACACCTTCGAGACAGCAAGGAAGCCCCAGCGTAGCTGTTGGTCTTTCAAGCGGTGTAGGTTCGACCGGACCAGCCTTTACCTCCGATTTGGACTTCCAAATTCGAAACAACTTCGGTGTTACGCCTCCGTTCGGTAATCCTGATACGGGTGACGCTGGTACTCAAGTTGGCTTGGCAATCCTAAGTGACTTGGAGCTGTTCTTCTTCCTCCAAGCCGTTCAGGGGAACAGTCGTACCAACGTGCTCAATGCACCTAAGGTAACGATGTTCGATGGCCAGACCGCAAGTATCACAGACCAATCGCAACGTCCTTTCGTGGTCTCCTTCGAACCGGTGGTTGGCGACTTCGCAGTCGCTCAACGACCCATCGTTGTCGTTCTGAACGAAGGAACTCAAATGAACGTGCAATCGGTCGTGTCCCAGGATAAGCGATTCGTCCGATTGACGCTGGTGCCACAATTCACTCGAATTGAATCCGCAGACCGTCAGTTTACCTTCCAAGGTCGACGAAGCACTCAAACGGGTACGAGTATTCTCAATCCGGGCGGCACTCCAACCGGTGTACGCAACAACGAAGAAGCAATTATCGAGGGCACTACAGTTCAACAGCCTACCCTCGGAACAACGAGCGTGCAAACCACGGTTAGCGTTCCGGATGGTGGAACCATTCTCCTAGGTGGCATCAAACGCCTCCGAGAAGGACGAAGCGAACGCGGTACTCCGATTCTTAGCAAGATTCCTTATCTGAACCGCTTGTTCAAGAACAATGCGATCGGGCGAGAAACCAACACGCTAATGATGACCGTAACACCGCGAATCATTATTCCTGAAGAAGAAGAAGAAGCACTGGGCGTAGTCGTACGGCCGTAAAAGGTCTTTGGCTGTGCCAGGCGAGTAACAGAAAACCCTCGGATGAAAGTCCGAGGGTTTTTTCGCGCTCCCGTAAGCACACGGCCCAGGAGGTTGCACAGCTTTAGGACGCCCCCATGGGACGTAAAGCTTCCTGGCTAGAAGCGATCGAATGAATCATTTTCCGCCTCCGTTCCCAGTCCAACGCCTGTGGCGTTGGACTGGGAGCGGAGGCGGGCGTTCGCGCTGCACACGCCTCTAGCTAATAAGCTTTGGCTCCAACGAGACGAGCTCGTTGGGGGCCTGCAGAATCTCGTTGGGGGCCTGCAACAAATACTCGTTGGGGGCGTGCAAAAACAGAGATGCGAAAGCGACGGCCCAGGGGGCCATGCTACTGCTACACGTGCTAGAATTGAGATGACCGCATGACGCAAACCGAATCGGCTTCTCGGCAGAGTCGCTCGATATCCGCTGGACTATCGATATAGGCCAATCCAATGCTTTCTACTTGATTGGATTTCAATTGCGACATCAAGTAGATACTACGTCTGCTCCGGATAGAGCTAAGCACCGCTGCAGCAAAAGCAAGCCTGCCTAAAATGCAACCACAGAACGGTTGCTTATTCTCCTTCGCCAAATACCCCGTAGCTTCCGGCCTTCGTAGCCGAAGTGGCTACTTCGGCGGAGTATCGGCCAGGGCCACGGCTTGAAGATGCCACCATTTGGAAGTTCCCAGTTCAAAGACACCCTGCCGATATGCCCAGTCGGAGCACACATCCAGAGGG
>JANLUJ010000853.1:0-9436 GCA_031363425.1 Pirellula sp. | reverse complement strand
CGGGTAGATCTGTCACACTTGGCACTAAGGCCGGGGCAGCGGATGGACTTGTGGGCAGCCATGCCTACACGGTGTCTGGTTACAATGAGGTGACAGATACTTTTACGCTTTACAACCCTTGGGGTACTTCTCATCCGTCGCCATTGAGTTGGGCGCAATTGCAAATCAATTGTTCCATGTTCACCGTAACCGATCCGAGCGGCTCCGCAGCCAACAATCTATCAGCCGTGCGATCGTCACTTAGCCAGACATTTGTTGGAAACTGGACCACTGTTGTCGTTGTACGAGCCGACGCTCCAATAGGCATGGTTCGTGAAACCGAGGAAATGGAAATGGCTGAACCAATTCAATCGATCCTTGACAGTTTGCTGGAGGCAGATTCTGGCGACACCAAGCTTGATGTTGCTGTTGGTTCGACCAAGGGCTTTAGCGAAATCCCTGATTTGAATGAAATGAGTGTCTCGACTCCGCTTTCAGCGATTCTTGTCGACTTGGCGATCAGCCATATGAACTTGAGCGTGCTGTAGCATGGACCGCTGCGCGACGCTGTGGATCAGGTTGAAGTTACAAGAATAGCAAAAGTCACTTTCGGCAAGTGCGCTCTACCATTGGTGCTAAATGTTCTGGTGCTAAATGTTCGGCGAACTGGCAATTTTGATGCAGACCCAAATCAAATAGGCTGTCCAAGCAATGAGGAGTGCCGTCGCAATCCAAAACAGCTTGAACTTCAATTCAGCCCGCATCTGTAGACAGTTCAAATCGAGGCTGAAAGGCGACGTCGAAGTCATATTGGTCATCGAAGTCTTCTCGATGATCGGTCTTGCTCTTCCGCATTTCGCGAACTCGAATAAGGTTGTAGACAATTTCACCAAAATCACCTGTGTTGTGAATGCCCCAGCTGTTCAACACCGTCGTGGCCATAAAGCCGTATTGATCTAACGCAAACTCACGAATCGCTTGGCACAATTGTTGACCCGTCAAATGATGATCCTGCTTCGCTTCGCTACCTTCATCTTTGGTGGCCGGCATCTTCATGACTTTTTGGGCATAAGCCAACGCTTCTCTCACGAATTGATAGGCCTCGATGTGATATCGCTGGTCTTGTTGCAGGAGCTCAACGATAGCTAAAAGATGTTCGTTCATTGTGAATTTCGCAGTTTGGTCTACTTTGGTTTATGACGCTTTTGGTATTCAATCATTGCTCCACTCCGCGCTTCAATACTGTTAAGCAATCGCTAGACGGTATCAAGATCCTTCGGTTGTCTTCCGTAATAATTAAAAGCTGTTGAGCCAACAGTTCAACCCCTATTACTTTACCGCGTCCTTGCGAGGTCACAATCTCACTTCCAACTGTCGGCATCTCGGCGACGAGTTCCTCGTAGGTATCGTTCTCATAACGTAGGCAACATTTTAATCGCCCGCAGCGACCCGATATTTTGTTGGGATCGAGAGTTGCCTTTTGAAGTTTTGCCATTCGCATGGAAACAGGCGGCATCTCAGAAAGATGTGTATTGCAGCACACGGGTTTCCCACAGTCTCCATAATCTGCAAGTAGTTTTGCTTCATCACGTGCGCCAATTTGACGCATTTCAATTCGAGTCTTGTATTCCGAAGAAAGTCTTTTTACCAACTCTCGAAAATCGACTCTATCGTCCGCGGAGTAGTACACCATCATCTGCTCCCCGCCAAGGATGATTTCCAAATCGACGAGTGACATGGGCAAGCTCATTTCTTGAATCATTTGCTTGCACTTCCCAAACTCTCGTTTCTGCTTTTCCACTATGTTTTTGTATTCATTTTCATCCTCCTTGGATGCCTCACGTTGAATACTTCCGTTTGGAGGATCGTTCATTTGGCTTAGGACATGATCGGTCGCCTCGCACAGAATTTCACCCCGTTCTAGACCGCGGTTCGTCCTAGCGACGACAATATCGCCACGATGTTGATCGACTCGAGAATTCATAACGAATAAAGTGCGCATTAAACCGCATCGAACAACGTACCGGGGCATACTTATTTAGCGCGAGAAGAGGAAAAGCCAACGGGAAATGCCCGCATGTCTCATCCCGGAATTATAACCGAAGTTGCCTGTCGATGGTTGACACCACTTTAGCATCTCACCTACGGCAGCATTTAAGTGCATCTACAAGTTGCAGCCGCCGCCGACAGGATTCTGCAATTCTGGTATCTTAAGGACCCCGCGTTGTCGAAGCGCGTTGAATTTTTTCGTCAAACCGTAACAAAAATCCACTTGGAATTGCAAGATGTCGTTTCCTGCGTCGCCAGATGACAGACCAGACCCACTGGAAAATATGCCAGCCATGCGTGCACGAATTCCGGAGCATGTTGCTCGCGGTGAGGTAAGTACTGGCGTAATAGTAGTCACGGGAAGTACGGAGTACGTGCTCGATTTCGTTCGGAATTTGCCCCGCCCGAATATGATTGTGGCACGGGTCGTCCTTCCGCACATGGTCATGCCGCAATTTATTGATGCGTTAGCGGCCAATGTTGAACTTTTTCGCCAACGCTACGGCGAATTGCCAGGAATGCCGCCTTCGATACAAGTTTCACAATCCGTCCAATTTGGTACTGGAATTGGAGGAGCCAATTCCGCCAACGCGGGAACTAGCTCGTCGCCAACCGGAGTAGAAACCGGTTCCATGGACGCTTGGGCCGGCTCAACAGGCGTTGGACCAGGCCCAGTCCAAAGAGCCTCACCTTCGGGTTCCACTCCAGGTTCAGAATCGCCACCTGGAGCGTCAGCAAATCCGCCTCCTGCTCCAACAAACCCCACCAACCATCTTCGGCGACAAAATCCGCAAGAGGTCTACGATGACCTTAAACTGCGGGATGAAATTTTGAGCGGTGCCTATGCCAATGCAGTGATGATTGGGCACGGGCCATATGAATTCAGCTTCGATTTCATCACCAATTTTTACCCACAATCGGCCGTGAGTTGCCGAGTCTATTTGGCGTCAGGGCATATTCATCGATTGCTTGAATCATTGCGAGCGTCATGGGAGCAATTGCGACCAAGACTTGCGCAAGGCAATCAGCCACCGAATCAGCCACCGAATCAGCCGCCCCAACCACCTGGGTGAGCCACGTAGGTTCGGCTGTCCTCAGCCGAACGACCTCTCCGCCGAACGACAGATCCCTACTACCTCGTTGCGCAATGTCTCTTCATCCCTCTCCCACGTTTCAGCCTGACGAACGCGAGATCATCCTCGCAAGCTCGTCGCCGAGAAGACGCGAATTGCTCGCCCGATTTGGCTACAAGTTCCGAGTTTTGGAACCCGACCCCAACGCGGAATGCGGTATTTGCTCGCGGGAAACGCCGCCTGAGTTGGTCGCTAGGCTGGCTTATCAAAAGGCTGCGAATGTGATTTCAAAGATTGACCGTGGGCTTGTGTTGTCCTGCGACACGGTGGCTGAGTGCGTCGCCATTATTTTAGGCAAACCAGAAAACCGGGACCATGCGAGGCAAATGCTGCAAAGGCTTCGAGGTCGTAAGCATTCAGTCTACAGCGGTGTATGCCTCTGGGACAAAGCCACATCAAGTCGTTCCATTCGGGTTGATGTATCGCATCTGTGGATGGAGCCTATCACGGACGTCGAGTTGGAAGCGTATCTTGATTCGGAACAGTGGGTCGGCAAAGCGGGCGCGTTCGGATTTCAAGATGGCCCAAACTGGATTAGACTCGATACAGGTTCCGAATCGAATGTAGTTGGTTTGCCGATGGAGATGTTGGCTACGATGCTTGCCGAGTTGAAATCCTAAAAATACTTGGACAGAAGGAGCTGACTCTTGCAACTTCAGCCATGAAATGCACGCTGCTAGCGTCGCACACCGATCGCATGTGCCGTTGCAGTTTTTGCGGGCGTTTAGCATGGAATCAGAACAATCCAGCAAGACCAGCCTGCGGTATTGAGCTAGCAATCGCAAGAAGATGGAAAAGCTTGGGAAGGATAGGAGAAATTTGACGATTGTGTGATTTACACCGGTATCAAACTCCGAAGAGTAGGACAAGCGGTATTGCAAATCAAAGCACGATAGAGAAATTGCAGAGACGTATTCTGGAGAGTCAAGATGATCGTGGCCCGCATCGACGGTGGTCTCGGAAACCAGCTTTTCCAATATGCATTCGGAACGCAACTGGCTGCTCAACATCAAACCGACTTGGTCCTGGACTTGAGTTCATATGCAAATAGGCCAGCTCATGGTTATTTGCTTGACTCTTTTTCTATTGGTGCGAGGGAAATTCGTCTAGACGAACGGAAACGCATTCCCGGTCGCTATCGTCATGGCAAGCGATCTATCCTGCAGGCTTTTGCTTTGGTTGGGAATGAGTTCCGACGACTTCGCGAAAAGCCGTTTGGATTCTCTGAAAAGTATTTGATCGCTCCAAACGACAGCTATTTGGTAGGCTATTGGCAAAGTGAACATTTCTTTCGCGATGTAACAACGAGTGTTCGAGCCCAGTTTCAGCCATCGGTTCCACTGAGCATTGAAACGTTGAAGATACGAGATAGGATGCTGGAGTCCTCCAGTATTGCAATACATCTCAGACGAGGCGACTACATCACAAGTCAGCCGATGGCGGCCCGCAATCTGAGCGTTAGCTACTATAAAAAATGCATCTCATCGCAATTGGAATTGCGTCCGAAAAGCGAAGTCTATGTCTTTTCAAACGACATCGCCTGGTGCCGACAGAATCTGGACCTTCCTTGTCCGGTTCATTTCGTCGAACATACCAACACCATGAATGCCTATGAAGATCTTTGGCTGATGACAGCCGCTGAATGCGTGGTTATCGCGAACAGCACGTTTAGTTGGTGGGGTGCATACTTAGGTGTTCGCCAAGATCGAACGGTGTATGCACCTGAAAGTTGGTTTCACTCCAACACTCTAGACGATCGGCATCTAAATTGCCATGATTGGATCGGCGTACGTGATCCTGCTACAAATCGCCAGGCGGCATAACAATGTGGGGCTAGAATCGCCGTCGTAATCGACACTCGTCTCCGTAGTTTTTCCGTCGCACAACTGGACCAGTCGTGCATCGGGATATTTGGGGGACCAGAATATTTACTGGCTTTCACGGCGGAGACCGCCGTGCCACAATGTGTTACAATGCATGCGGCGATTACAATCTCTCTCCAACCAACCTTGATCAACCATTGCCATGAAGAAACATCCAAGGGTCCAATTGATCCATCACAGCTTTTTTTGCGCTGTCGTTTTTCTATTCGCGAGTTTTGCGTCACCGTTGCTTGCTCAGGACAAAGCCAAACCGGTCCGTATGGGTTGTGGCATTATGACGTTTGACACAGTCCCTGGCTGGGGACTTCGCCCAGATGGCAAGTCCGCTTTAGGGCCGACTCACGGCGCAGTCGTTGTCGACAAGGCCGGGAATATCTACACGAGCGCCGATGCCGGAGTATTTGTCTTTTCACCCGACGGGAAAGTGATTCATTCGTTTTTGGGTAAAGAATACTCAAGAATGCATGACATGGAGATACGGGACGAGGCGAATGGCGAATTCATTTATGCTGCCCGCAACGCAGATGCTGAAGGCATCAAGTTCAATATCAAGAGCGGTGAAATCGTACTTAAACTCCCCTTCCCAAAAGAATCTGGACTTAACTTGACCAAATTCAATCCAACTGCAATTACCGTCGCTCCGAACGGCGACATTTTTCTTTCGGACGGCTACGCCAGCAATCATATCTTTAAATTCGACATGACTGGCAAATACATTAAGCACTTCGGAACCAAGGGCAATGATCTCAAGCAGTTCAATACAGCTCACGGAATGACTCTCGACACTCGTTATGAACCGCCGAGACTATTGATTTGCGATCGCAACCACGAGCCAAAGGGCCGCTTGCTTCACTATGATCTCAATGGGGAATTTATCGACGAGATCATTACAGGTTTAGGAATGCCTACTTCAGCGGCGGTACAGGGCGATTATGTCTCAGTTCCAGATTTGCATGGCAGAGTTGTCATCCTCGACAAGAGCAACACAATTATGGCCGTATTGGGTCATAACCCAGACAAAGCCAAAGGGGGCAATTTCAATATCCCGCAAGATCAGTGGATTGAAGGGGTTTTTAGTGGAACACACGGATCGTACTGGGACAAAGAAGGAAATTTGTACGTACAAGACTGGAACGTTTCGGGCCGCATTATGAAACTGGTTCGGGTCAAGTGAATATGCCAAACACACCGGACAGAGACACTGAAGGTAAACTGCCGGCAAAAAGAGTTTTAAATGGCAACGAGCAACAAGTCGCAAGATTTGTCAGCAAGGTCAAGAACTTGGATCTACAGATTGGGGAACACGTGTTGGCTGCGCTGCAGCATCCCGATACTGTGGCGGTTTTGACTACGGTTGTGATTGGCCCGGGCGGCGAACAACATATCGTATCGGCCGCTCTCAATCCACAGCGAATGTCCGAAGTAAACGAAATCCTGGAGGAAGCGCAGCAAGAGCGGGTCGACGACGAAGTTTGCTTTGGCTTCCACTGCCTTCTAAAACCGAAATAACACTGGCCGGGGTTGCCACCGTGACTTGACCAAACACGCGATTCCCTTCTAGACTCTAGGGTTTTGCATTTCCGGAGTATGGAAGTCGCATGGTTGCGATTCGCTTGGACCGGAATTTCTGGTTTTGAAAGAGATTTTTGTGGCTGCGACCTGTGTAATCGGACTTCAGTGGGGGGACGAAGCGAAAGGTAAACTGGTTGATTTACTTGCACCCCGGAACGACATTGTCGTTCGCTACCAAGGGGGCGCGAACGCCGGGCATACCGTCGTTTGCGGGAATGAGGTCTACAAGCTTCATCATATCCCGTCGGGAATCCTGTCAGGCCAAATCACAAACGTCATTGCACCTGGAGTTGTGATCGAGCCAAACATGTTGATTAGGGAAATCGAGGGCTTAGAAAAACGTGGAATAGAGCCGCGTAAGAACTTGATGATCAGTGAGCGAGCCCACGTGGTCATGCCTTGGCATTTTGTTGAAGACAAGGCCACCAATAGAGCGGTCGTAGCCGGCGAAAGTATTGGAACGACCAATCGCGGTATTGGACCATGCTATCGCGACAAGGTTGGCCGCACTCACGCTATGCGGATAACAGACCTATTTAGCGATCAACTCAAAACGAAGATCACCGATACTGTCGCAGCCAAGAGGCATATGCTTTCGCACCTTGCTGAATCCGATGATCTCGAATCGCTCGACGCAGGAAAAATTTATGAACAGTGCAGCCGCTGGGCGTCTACACTCGGCCCACTTGCCGCTGATACAACCAACTATCTGTTGGATGAATTGGATGCAGGAAAAAAATTGCTGATGGAGGGTGCCCAGGGATCGCTTCTGGACATTGACCATGGGACCTACCCGTTTGTAACCAGCAGCAATGCGTCCGGCGTCGGCGTATCATCCGGTTCGGGCGTCCCTGCCAAATGGATTACCAATGTGATTGGTGTTGCGAAAGCCTACTCAACAAGAGTAGGAGGAGGACCTTTCCCGACTGAACTACTGGACGAAACTGGACAGAAGATACGTGAGATTGGTCGCGAATATGGCACAACGACTGGGCGACCAAGACGATGCGGTTGGTTTGATGCAGTTGCTGTCCGGTATACAGCTAGACTTAGCGGCATTCACTATCTATCGCTGATGATGATGGATGTATTGAGTCATTTTGAAACCATCCAAGTCTGTGTTGCATACGAACTGAATGGTGAGCGGGTAACACGCTTTCCTTGCCGAGCGGAAGATCTTCGCGAATGCAAACCGGTATATGAGAGTCTGCCAGGTTGGAATGTCGATGTATCCAACGTTCGAAAATTGGACGATTTTCCATCGAATGCTCGTCGATACATCGATCGCATTTCCGAGTTGATATCCGTCCCAATAGGAGTCCTCTCCGTTGGTCCAGATCGAGAGCAGACTATATTTTTGATCTAAGCCTCTGACCACAAATAAGTTGTCCCTGAGCCGTAGGCGAAGGTCGTTGGTTCCGACAGCAGAATAAGACCTTGGGTGAATCGGATTCGTAATTCCTGGTGACTTGACTGGCAGGAGTTGTTTTACCGTAGCTTGGGCCCCGGCCCGAGTGTCACAAGGCCCTGAGGGCCATGCTACTGTTAGGAAATCATCATGGCTTTGTTTCGCAGCAAACCGAATACGGAATCGTCAAGCCAAGAGTCGTTGCAGATGCCCAAGCACGTTGCCGTGATTATGGATGGCAATGGTCGATGGGCACAAGCCCGCGGTTTGCCTCGCGTCGAAGGCCATCGCCGAGGCGCAAAATCGGTTCAGCGTATTTTGGAAGCATGCGGGGAGCTTGCAATACCCTACTTGACCCTTTATTGCTTTTCCAATGAGAACTGGAAACGCCCAAAAGACGAACTCAGTTTTCTGATGGGCCTGCTAAAAACGTACCTCATTCAAGAACGACCAACACTGATAAAAAACGATATTCGATTGATCATCATCGGGCGACGGGAAGGAATTCCCGACGATGTGCTATTCGAAATGGATCAATCGGTCGAGCAGAGCAAAAATGGAAAGTCCCTTACGTTGTGCTTGGCAATCAACTACGGCTCACGACAGGAAATCGTCGATGCCGTCCGCGGTATTGTGAAAGACGTTCAAAGCGGCCTTGTCGATCCGGAATCAATTGACGAAATACTAGTCGCAAGCCATCTCTATACCTCAGGAATACCGGACCCAGATCTATTGATACGTACGAGCGGCGAAATGCGAATCAGCAACTACTTGCTTTGGCAAATCAGTTACAGCGAAATTTGGATTACAGAAAAGTCATGGCCTGAATTCGATAAAAACGACCTCATTCAAGCCATCTCAGATTACAACAAACGGGATCGAAGATTCGGGGGACTAGGAGAGGTTCGAAACCACTGAGTTCCTAATGCTTCCTCACGTCTACTTCCTAGTCGCCGGCAAGTGCGACCTACCGTAGGTCACTCTTGCCGAGAGTGACTTTGCTTTGAAAGGACAAACCGATGAGTCGCGATGATCAGACCGAAGCGAACAAGCACTTCTTGCTCTTTTACGCAGTCGTCGACGATTATGTCACTCGACGCGTACCTTTTCGACCCGAGCATTTGGCATTGGCCGAACAGGCGGCCGAGCGTGGTGAGCTGCTACTGGGTGGTGCCCTTGCTGACCCCGTCGACGGAGCTGTTCTACTCTTTCGAGGACCAACGCGAGAGGTTGCTGAATCGTTTGCCATCAGCGACCCGTACGTCCAGAATGGCCTTGTACTCAAGTGGACGGTCCGCGAGTGGACAACCTTAGCCGGTTGTGCATTGGGTACGAAGTAAGGCTCGCCAAAACACCCAAACCGCGCACGAAACGACCCGATGTTGAGGCTAATCCGACGTAAAGAGTTGCTT
>JANLUJ010000845.1:0-10657 GCA_031363425.1 Pirellula sp. | reverse complement strand
CTCAAGTGAACCGACAATGGCGAGTCTTGGACGTTTCAAAACCGACTAACCTACGCCAAATTGTATCGATGCAAAACTCAATGGAGCTGAGCTTCTTTAACGCCAGCTCTTAATTTGCCGACAATGTTCAGATGCAATGCGAATGGTTGTTGCATGGATATCAACGATATCGTCAATCGAATGGGCATACCCACCTGCCATTGCAATCGCGGTCGGAATATGCCGCGACCTCAACTCTGAGATCACCAGCCTATCGCGAGCAGCCAGGCCCTCTTTAGTCAGGCTCAGTCGTCCTAGTTTGTCATCCTCGAAAGGATCTGCACCGGCCAAGTAAACGGCTAAGTCAAAAGGTGCATGGGTAAGTACTATTGACAGCGCATTGGAGAGTGCCTTTAGATAGTCGTCGTCGTTGGTTCCGTCGGGTAGATCGATATCGAGGTCGCTAGGAAATTTGCGAATTGGAAAGTTCTTTTCTCCGTGAATCGAAAACGTAACCACCTCAGGAACGTCACCAAATATTTGCGCGGTACCATTTCCTTGATGCACATCGCAGTCGATAACAACTGCCCGTTCAATAATGCGTTCGAATAGCAAGGACATGATTGCTATCCCTGCATCGTTAAATACGCAGAACCCCTCGCCGGCTCCGCGCATTGCATGATGCGTGCCGCCCGCCATATTGACCGAGATACCATCGCATATCGCATGTCTTGACGCTGCGAGCGTTGCGCCACTGCTTCGCCGAGATCGCTCGACCATGGCTTCACTCCATGGAAATCCAATCCGTTTGATTTCTGCTTCGGTCAATTGTCCAGCCACAACTCGCTCGACATAGCTTCGATCATGAGCTAAACACAGTTGATCGATTGTAACCGCTTCCGGAACGAGAAAAACATCCTGGGAATGAAATGGATCGCTAACTATTTTGTCTCGCAGACGTCGATACTTGGCCATCGGAAAGCGATGTCCAATGGGCAATGGCAACTCAAATTGATCCGTGTAGAACAGCTTCATGTCTTATTTGGTGCTTGCAACCCAATGATCCGGCGTCCGCCCTCCTCACTTGGTCAATTGCGAACCTGTGCTTTATGAATGACCGTATAGGGAGGATACATCCGTTGGATTTGACACTCAAGAAGTGAGTCTTCACCCAACGATTTAAGTTGCTGGTCGGTCAAACGTACTCGACTCGTCACGAAAAGTGTGCGAAGCGATCTCATTTTTGCCAACGAAGGGAGAGACAACTCGGAAACTGAATCGCTATCTAAACATAGCGTGTGCAATTTAGGGAGTGTTGATAGAGACGCGAGCTCCGTATCCGAAATCTCCGTTAGACCATCTGCAATCGATTCGAGGTCCTCGCAATCCGCGAGATTCGCGATCGCTGTGCGAGATAGACTCTCGTTCGTCCGGAGTTCTTTCAGATGACGCAATCCAGCGAGGTTGTCTAGTGCTGATCGCTCATTCTCGTTTGAAAAAATATTCCAGAGCATAAGTTGTTCGACTTTAGGCAAACTCGTGATTGCACGCACATCACTAGAATTTAGGCGAACCTGAGCAATGGCGAGATAACGCAACTCTGCGAGATTCGTAATCCAAACCAAACTGCCAGGCTCAACAGTATTCAAATCGTACAGCTCAAGCGACTCCAGTTTTGTTAGGGTACCGACGGCTCGCAATCCGTCGCCCGTGAAGCAGGTCGTCGTCCGTCCGACGTTCGCTTCTAAATCCCGAAGCGATCTTGGACTGCGAGAAGGAATTAGTCTGCGGGAGAACGGTTATGAAAATCGAGCAAAACAGAATCGGCAATAGTCGAGAGCACATCAGTCGTCACCCTATCTAAGCTATTCAGATGCGTGAGAGAATGAACTCAATTGTACCGAACCTGGCTTGGATCTGCTTCGCTATTTTTATTCCAAGCGCGAGAAGGCTGCAGACAGGTCCGACTTTTGTTTACCCTGCTCGTCAACTATCAATCATCGTCGTCAGTCCACTGGTTTTCTTCTTCGGCGTGTTCCGCTTCGGCTGAGGCAACATAAGTCTGTTCTTCGCCCGATCGTTTCTTTTTCTTGGCTTTCGGCGCCTTCGGAGTCTCCTCCCAACTATCATCGCGTCGAATCTTGTTCGAACGATTTTTTGCCTTGTTAGGCGCGGGTTCCGCATCCTCCTCAGCGCCGGAGCGCATGGCTTCCCATTGCGCCAACGTGATGGCTACCTCGCGGGCTTGCGAGCCGTTGTATTGACCGACGATTCCATCCTCGGACATAAAATCAATCAGCCTAGCCGCCCTTCCATAGCCGATACCGAGCGCTCGTTGGAGCAACGAACAACTGCCTCGTCCCTCTCGAACCACAATGTCCACTGCTGCCTCATACAGGTCATCTCGCTTCTTAAACGAGCCCGGCTTGATGGCTTCGTCCTCGCCTTTTTCCACCTTTAACTGAACCAATTCTTGAACGAAATTTTGTTCGCCCAAACTGCAATGGTCTACAACCGAATTGATTTCGTCATCGCTCAAGTAGGTGCCTTGTCCACGGACCAATGCGCTCGTTCCTGGCCACAGAAAAAGCATGTCGCCGTTACCAAGCAGTTTGTCTGCTCCCATGGCGTCAAGAACAACACGTGAGTCCGTCTTGCTGGCTACCTGGAAACTGATGCGAGCTGGCAAATTGCTCTTGATCAAACCAGTGATCACGTCCACCGTTGGCTTCTGTGTTGCAAGGATCAAATGGATTCCGACAGCTCGACTTTTCTGAGCTAGTCGAATGATGTGCGCCTCGACTTCCTTGCCCGAGGTCATCATCAAATCCGCCATTTCGTCAACCACGATGACAATGAATGGCAGATGGTCAGGAATCAATTCAGCTTCCTCCTCGTTTTCAGGCTTGAGCCGTTCAAGCAATTCTTCTCTGCCGAGCTGATTGTAGTTGGTTAGATGCCGTACACCCGCACGTGCCAAAAGCGCGTAGCGCTCCTCCATCTTGTCAACAGCCCAAGCAAGAATTGCTTCAGCCTTTCGCATATCGATAACAACTGGGTGCATCAAGTGCGGCAAGCGTGCATAGCAGCTGAGCTCAACCATCTTTGGATCAATCATCAACATCCGCACTTCATCTGGTCGCCTCGTCATCAGAATCGACGAGATGATCGAGTTCAAGCACACGCTCTTACCTGTTCCTGTTCTACCCGCGATCAGCAAGTGCGGAAGACTCGCCAAATCCACTGTGAGAGCCTTGCCTGAAACGTCTTTTCCCAGAAACAATGGAATCTTTTGCTTTCGAATTTGAGCACCGCTCTCTTCGATGACCTCGCGCATGCGGACGATCTGCCTTTTTTCGTTTGGCACTTCGATCCCAACGCTGTTCTTGCCCGGTATCGGTGCGACAATGCGGACGCTGGGAACTCGTAGTGCAATGGCCAAGTCATCTGCTAGGCCAGCGATTTTGCTGAGTCGAAGTCCAGCATCGAGTTCGATTTCGTACAAAGCAATCACTGGGCCGGTTTCAATTTCGACCACCTTGATATTGAAACCAAAGTTGGCAAAGGTTTGCTCCAATACCTTGGCCTTCTTCCTACATTCCTCGGTTTGTTCATCGTAGGAAACTTCATCGGATTCGGTCAACAAGTCTAGCCCCGGAAGAACATACTCCTCACTACCCTCAGGCAACTTCGTATCGTCGAGATGGGCCAGTGAATCTTCAGGTAGCGTTGCAGGCTCCGGCTCGACCTGGGCTTGCTTCGTTTTACGAGTTTGAACGCGAGGCCCTTTGTCTTCTTCGATGTTCGGGGCATCGGAACGGACGGTGCGAGAGCGTGAATTTTTTGCCGACTTGGGTTTTTCGGCGACAATCTCTTGCTCATCGTCAGCCGAATGGATTTCATCGTCATCCTCTTCGTAGCGTGAGTCCAAGTTGTCTTCACCATCGCTGTTGTACGAGTCCTCGGATTCTTCATCGTATTCATCATCGAGCAATTCATCTTGGTTCGTCGCAGCATTGCGACTGCCGACCAATGCGCGCGCCCCAAGGCTGTAACTGCCACCATCGGTATCCAGCAAATCATCTTCGCCTCCCTCAGCAACCTTCTTTGAACCAAACAATGCGCCGGCGATGGAGGCAAGTGTTGATGGGTTCTTGGCTTTGGGGAATGTAAGGTCTGTTCGACCTACAGCTCTTGATTGTGAAGCCAAGTCTTCCGCTGTCAAACTAGTTTCTGCCCGTCGTCCTATTCGAATAGCTGGTCCTGAACCGTTCACACGGTTTGATGTCCCTTCCGACGAAGCGCCTCGGTGCGGGTTAACCGAGTCCAGCGAAGCCCCCGACAATGGAGCTGCGTGAAGAACCGACGATGGATAGGGTGATGGACCGCTAGGGTTACCGTTGCCACTCGTGATGGATGTCGGGTTTTGTCGTAGTGTAACGCTTTTTGGCAAATCGGATCTCGAAGGCGCGAAAGTACCGGAGGTCGCTTGTCTGCGGCCAAGAATAGTCAAGCTAGGCAAACGAAAGTATCGCAATGCGATCATGCTGCCCGTCGCAGCAAAACCAAAGTAGCGGACCAAGGCATATTCGGTGCTCAACAGAAGTCCGCCAGCAAAAACGCTTAAAACCAAAATCGAGGCCCCCTTTGCTAGGTGGCGGTCCAACCATGTGTTGCAAAGTGCACCTAAGTAGCCGCCAGCCCCGATTGGCACCGGTACATTGAGTTGGATTCCAAATCGAGAGGGTATGCAACACACAGCCACCAAAATCAACGTCCAACCGACGCTTCGCCCCAAAGGCGAAGCCCAGGGCTTCTGTCTGAGCATCACAACGCCGGAAAGACACATTAGCATAGCAATCAAGTAACTTCCAATGCCGGTAGCCTGCATGAGGACATCGCTCGCCAAAGCGCCTAGATAACCGCAAGAATTCTGAATTTTTGCATTCATTGGATACGCCGCATGCATCGGCGTATAGACTGTTGCCACGGAGCCCGAAAAGTCACCCAAGTTGTCTGCAGCGTCGTGGGTAAGCAGCGATAGCCACAACAAAGTTGCGGCCGAGAACATTACGACAGCCGCCACGTCCCATCTTACAGACCGTTGATTTTCCATTACGTGCTATCCTTAGTGGCTCTGATGGTTACAATGCTCCACCTCTCATCTTCGGCAAAAAGGTAGCAAAACCGCTCGGAAGATTTTGGGAGCATTACATTGACGACACGATCCGCAAACTCAACGCAGCCTCTCCATGTTCGGTATTTTGAATTTGCGCAAGCCCTCAGGGCCCACCAGTCGCGATTGCGTCAATTCGATCCAACGATTGTTTCGCCCAGAAAAGGTAGGACACGCTGGCACCCTGGATCCGCTGGCCAGCGGAGTTCTCTTAATCCTGGTCGGCCAGGCGGTTCGACTCACCGATGCGGTTCATACTTTACCCAAACAATACGTCGGGACCTTCCAGCTAGGGGTGACCAGCGAATCGACGGACTGCGAAACACCACTCGTACCGGTCGAATCGGCCCCCATTTTGGATCGAGAATCCATCGTCGCGCAACTGCCTTCGTTCATTGGGTCGATCGAACAATCGCCACCCAAATACTCTGCAGTTTGGATCGATGGCAAACGAGCCCATGAACTTGCACGCGCAGGCAAAGAATTTGAAATGCCTACGCGAGAAGTTTTGATTGAATCGTTGGAGGTAACCTCTTTTGAGTATCCGTTTTTTGAACTAACCATGACATGTGGAACTGGTACATACGTACGCTCACTCGGTCGCGACATTGCACGCAAGCTTGGCTCGGACGCCGTCATGACGAAGCTAGTACGAACGGCGATTGGTCCCTTCCACCTAGCCACCAGTTTCGACCTCGACGAATTGACGAGCCGAGAAAGCATTGAAACTCATCTGTCAGCAGCCCGCGATGGAGTCAACCATTGGCCGCAGGCGTTCCCCAGCGATGAAGCACTTTTGCACCTAGAACAAGGCAAACAGGTGAACGAGTCAGAGCTAAATTGTTCAATGGAGCTCGCGAATGACTTTGCGGCCGCCATTGATTCGGCGGGCCGTTTGCGAGCATTGATCAAACGCGTCGCAAAATATTCATGGAGAGCCGACAAATGCTTTTTGATCCAAGCCTAGTTGCCACGCGATTCGACATGTAGCTGATATGCCTAGGTCGAACCATTGCTCGTGCCGGGGCTGCAGGCGAGGCCGATGTAACTGAGACCCCGTAGGACGACGTGGTTCACAAGTTCTGTCGGAGGAGTAATATGAGGCATGAGCAAACCGCCATCCCCACCGGAGACGATCGTCTCGATATGCCGGTCTCGAGAATTCTCGCTTCGGTAACGCTCGACCAGATGAGATGCTCCACCGACAAGAGCAGCATTGACGCCGGCCGAAATCGCCTGTTCGGTGTTCTTGCCTGGCAGGATTGGTCGCACATCGACCGCGTGATTCCCTAGCCATGGAAGCATGTCCGTCCCCGCGGCTAGAAGCTGAAGCGAAAGCCCAAGTCCTGGCATAATAGAACCACCGCGGAACACTCCAGATGCGTCGACAAAGTCAATCGTTACAGCCGTACCCGCTTGAATGACAATGACCGATTGGGGGCTCGATCTCGATTGATTGACGTGACGATAGGCACTGAATGCCGCCAGCAATCGATCGACCCCGGTCTTGTCGGGCGATTCGACATCGATTTTCATAGGAATATCCGCGTACGACACGACCTTTGGAACAATGCGTGAACCAATTCGGATCAAACTGGCATTCAGCTGATCCAAGGCATGCCGTTGGACACAGGACACAAGCCACGGTTCTTCAGAGCTCACACTGAATTGAGAAACAAGCCAGTCGAACGCCGAGTGGTCCTCAAGTTTGCACCAACGTTGATCAGGTGCAACTTCTTGTTCAGGAGAGGGTTTCCGAAGAGCACCTACGGCAGCAGACCAAGACAATCGAAAAACTTTTTCATTATGAAACAATTGTCCGTTTGCGATACGTGACGCGCGTAAACCGCTATTGCCTATATCGACAAGAATCATTGGGCTGCGGCAGCGAGTTCCGCGTATTGCTCTGCGAGTAACGTTGCGATCTTGTTAACCAGTGTGTTGAGCCCTTGGCCAGTTACCGCGCTGATGAGGAAAATATCTTTTCGACCTAAGTTTTCGCAAAGCAATTCATGAATAACCTCGGCATCTGGCAGTTCGGCCTTGGTAATAGCCAGGATTTCAGGTCGAGCAGCGAGGTCGCTGCTGTATTCCGCGAGCTCTTTACGAATGGCATGGTAGTTTCCAATGGGATCCGATTGATCCATTGGCATAGGCTCGACAAGATGCACCAGGATACCAGCCCGCATTATGTGGCGCAAGAAATCGTGGCCTAGGCCGGACCCTTGCGCAGCACCCTCAATGAGTCCCGGAATATCCGCCATCACAAAATTGCGATCAATGTCTACGGATACCAAACCGAGGTTTGGGAACTTGGTTGTAAATGGGTAATCGGCGATTTCCGGACGGGCTCGTGAAAGCCGGCTAAGCAAGGTACTCTTTCCAGCGTTCGGCATTCCAACAAGTCCGACATCTGCAATGGCTTTCAGTTCGAAAATCAATCGGCGTTGTTCACCCGCACCGCCATCAGTGGTGTCGCGTGGAGCTTGATTGGTTGATGATTTGAAATGGGTGTTCCCCCATCCTCCTCGACCGCCACGCGCGGCAACGATTTCGTCTCCCGGATTGACAAGGTCTCTCAGAATCATGCCTGAATCTCGATCCATTAACACGGTGCCCGGTGGAACGACCAGTATCAGATCTTGACCGCTCTTTCCATGGCAGTCCGAGCCCTGTCCGGGGGTGCCGTTTTCCGCTCTCCAATGGCGTTGATGTGCAAACTGAACCAGGGAATTCACCCCCGCTTTGGCGCGTATGATAACGCTACCGCCGCTGCCCCCGTCACCCCCGCAAGGACCACCTCGAGGGACGTGCTTTTCTCGGCGGAACGCCATGCAACCGCTACCACCTTTACCGGAGATGGCTTCAATTTCAACGCGGTCAACGAACATAATGAAAGATCAGATCTGGGCTGGGGCCAATGAGCGAGCCTGTGGGATAGGCTTCCAGCCTGTCGGTTCAAAATGACAGGCTGGAAGCCTATCCACGGATTGTATTGAAGTCTCTAGGCAGATTCAGCGATTTTGACGTTGATCCGGCGACCTTCTTGATCGAAGTAAACATTGCCTTCGACGAGCGAGTAAATCGTGTAGTCCTTGCCCATGCCTACGTTGCAACCTGGGTGCCACTTCGTTCCGACCTGGCGAATAAGAATGTTGCCAGAAATGACCTTCTCCCCGCCGAATTTCTTTACGCCGCGACGTTGTGCGTTGGAATCACGACCGTTTCGTGTTGATCCCTGTCCCTTTTTATGTGCCATTTAGAAGCCTATGCCTAACTGCCTATGCCAAGTTGGATTGTCAAAACCCACTAATATTTTCCGCGATCGCGGGGCAAGAGTTTAGCGATAAATCCACTGATAATCAAGGCGTTCTTTTAGGTTATACTGCTTTAGGAAGTATTCGACTCTGTCTTTGTTGGTAAAGGCCGGGAGTCCTAGCAAAATCCGGTCCTTGGACTCATCGATGGAGTCACCTGGTCGCCAAAAGTAGATCCGTAATGTCTTGCGGTCGAAGTTTGTTTTTCCATCCGAATCAATCCGGATTTTATAAGCATTCGTCAATCCGCGAACATCGATCGCAAAAAAATCGACTCTCGGGTCGACATCTGTCCAGGTAGCGACGCCCCAAACCGACTTGTCGTCTTCTAGCGTACTCGCCAAAATATCCAACTTGCCGATTTCGATGTGATCGTAGAGTGGCCTTCCAATGCGTTCTCTTGCTGCGATCGCATCTTTGGCTGAGACCAGTATTTGGGCTCCGATGTTGATGTTTCGCTCTTTGCTCAATAGCGAAAAACTCGGAAGAAAACGCACCGAATCAAATCGAATCTTGTCCGGTTCAAGCGGAACCTCGGACTCAATCCGCGGAGACAGGTCTTCTCCGGTGTAACGAACTTTGTAAACAATATACCAGACTACTTTTTTCTGTAGTTTCCCGCTTAACGTAGGAACATCGACTTCGATGAGCCTGGCAGGCTTAAATGAAAACTCGAGCCCCCAGACGTTGTGTCGAAAAATAATATCACGCGACAGCGACAAGAGTGTCTCTGACGGTGATGCAAAGTGAGGTTTGTTCTCGGGGAAATCCGGTGCGGCCCACTCGAGCTCTGGGTGTTTTGCCACGAAATCCAAATCAAAAGGTCCGAGAGCCGTATCCTCCGAATCTTGGTCCGGCGGTACAACCGTCATAACGCCACTTGCAAGCTTTCGTGGCGCCAGGCCCTGCTTGGCCGAGTTAAACAAAGAATCGCTCGCAGAAACGGACTGGGCGCGGCCATTTCCAGCATCGAACGACAGGACCGCTGCGATCAAAAATGATTGAAAAACCCAGGTTTTCACAGTTTGATTTTCCACTCGGGAAGACTACGTTTCCATCAAAAGCATACCCGGAGTATAATTCGAGGCGGCCAACCGCGCAATCGAAAACTCCGGGATAGTGGAATTTTTGGAATTGGAAGAGAGGAACGGAAAGGTGGGAACGAAAAAAAGGTGATTGCACCAGTCCCCGACCGATCGATTACTTCTTTCGGTGCCGGATCCTTGCACGCATACGCCTCTTCTTACGACCAATTTTACGACGACCTCGACCTGTTTTCTTTACACCCACGAACAAATGCTCCTAAATCAAAGGCGAGAAACATGCGTTTCCACCAGGCAGTGACAAAAAACTATTCATGTCGTCGCTAAGACTCAAAGGATCGACGCGCCAACCAAGCTGCGTAGCGTAACACAAAACCTTGGTTTTTGACAAGTCCATGCAAAGAGATTAAAGACTTAGTGAAAGTTTAGTTAATCCGCCAGCAAACGCTCACATTGGATCGATCTGCTACTCCTGCGTGTGCAGCCCACATTCGGTCTTGCCTGTTCCACTCCATCGCCCGGCACGCTCGTCCTCACCTAACCCCACAGCTTTTGTGCAAGGCCAGCAGCCGATACTGGGAAATCCTTCGTCGTGCAGCGGGTTATACGGTATTTTTCTCTCCAGAATACGGTTCCAGACTTGGGTTTTGGTCCAGTTGGCCAGCGGACTCACCTTTACGAGATGAAATTTTTTGTCCCATCCGACAATTGGAGACATTGCTCGATCTGGACTCTGGTCTCTACGAATTGCACTTGCCCAACAATGCATTCCCTTGGCCGCTTTCGTGAGGACCATGATCTTTCGATCTCCGCAACATTGATTTGAATTGCTTTTATAAAGGGGTCCACCATGCCGTTTTTCGTATTCCATAACCGTCAACTCTGGCTTTCGAAGCTCAACTTCGATCCCGTACAACTCGGCAACCTTGTCACGCAGGGCCAGCGTTTCAGGAAATTGGTAGCCCGTATCAAGATTGAAAACCCAGGTTTTGGGTGAGATTCGGGACAACATCTCAAGGATCGTCATTCCCTCAGGTCCGAAAGCCGTAGCCATCGTAAACTTGTTACCGTATCGTTCGATTGCCCACGTCAAAATCTCCTCCGGGGTTGCCGCCTCAAGTCGCTGGCTGTGCATGGCCAAG
>JANLUJ010000782.1:0-3884 GCA_031363425.1 Pirellula sp. | reverse complement strand
CAGCAAGCAGCCAGCGCCGTAGCCCACGTAGCTTCTAGCCAATCTTTGGAAGGGACGGAGCTAGGCAGCCAGCGCCAGTGTCCACAGTGTTTGGGCTAGGTCGTGGAAAAGCGGCCGATAGTAGGATCCGGGTATGGCCACTTGGGGATGGGAAGATTGCGGCGTAGGGTAGACGCTAGGTTGCTGCTAGGCCGATCACGCTGGAGTATGACACTTCCACGGTTGATGAGCTAGCGATGCAGCCAGCGAATCAATTTGAGAATCTCGCTGACAGCGAATGTGGGAAGCTAGCTTGTGGTCTATCTGTGTGGATATATCTCTATGCGGACCCCACTGTCGATCACGCCGGCCATGTGTCCGACATGCGAATGACTAATGCCATCGTCGGGACGGGTATTCATTCGCTGGGTTGGTTTCCCCCGATTGCCCTGCAAATCTCTACACACCTCGAATCGTACCGTACCTTCCTCAAGCCTTCATTCCGTACGCATGTTTTTTGGGCTTCCCGAGAAAATGGATGTGGAAAACAATCGCTGGCCGTCGGTACATTAATGCCGGCAATTATTACACCGGAACTTCGTCTGCTTTGTGCTCGAGTAAACTAGGGGCATGGAAGAAATTGGAATCGTCCAAACTATGACGTTTAAAATTGCGATTATTGGCGGAGGCCCAGGCGGGTTGATGACGGCCTACCAATTGCAGAAACAATGCACCGTACCGTTCGAAATCACGATTTACGAGGCTGGCCCGCGACTCGGTGGAAAAATTCAATCGAAACAGTTTTCACTCCTTCCTGCGGCCTACGAGGCTGGGGCGGCTGAACTCTATGACTACTCGGCTATCGGCGACGATCCTTTGCGAGAGTTGATCCATGAACTGGGACTTTCTGTTAGGCCCTTGAACGCGTCTTCTGCTTTTTCGTCGGTAATTATGTGTGACCATATACTCCATGATTTGGGGGAAACGCGTCGTGCATTTGGCGACGAGACTTGGAATGCGCTGAAAGCCTTTGATGAGCAAGCGCGGCATTGGATGAGTCCCCGCGCCTATTACGATTCCGATTGGCAAGATCATGTCAATGACCCAATGCTAAATAGAAAGTTTGATACACTCCTCGCGTTAGTTCCTGATGCGACGGCACGCCACTACCTCCAGACGCTTTTGCACAGCGATCTGGCGACTGAGCCGCATCAAACCAATGCGCACTATGGCTTGCAGAATTATCTGATGAATCATCCAGAATACATGAGTCTATACACCATTGATGGCGGTATTGAGCAACTGCCGAAGCAACTGGCTGCGAGAATTTCGGCGGAGATTCGGTTGAAGGAACCGGTCGTTTGCATCAAACAATCCGAAAAGTCGAGCCTGCAAGTCATCTCGCGGAAGGATGGGATCCAGACCTCGAACGAGTACGACTATGTCGTCGTGGCGTTACCGAACAACTGGTTGCCAGCGATCCAATGGGGTGGAGTAGTGCTGGGCGAGGCGATGCATCGACATCACGTCCACTACGACTATCCGGCTCATTATCTTCGGGTCACCGTGCTGTTTAAGGAGCCATTCTGGAGAAGTCAATTGCAAGACTCATACTTCATGCTGGACGCCTTCGGCGGATGCTGTTTGTACGACGAGTCGTCGCGCAACGGTCACGATTCGTCCGGCGTACTCGGCTGGTTGCTTGCTGGCGAAGCGGCGGTATCGTTAAGCAATTACAGCGACAACGATTTGATCCCGATCATTCTCGACTCGTTACCATTCTCATTAAGGCACGGAATAGAGCTCTTTCTGGAGGGGCGCGTGCATCGATGGATTGGTTCGGTTAACGGATTGCCTGCCGGATTGCCGCCGCTGGACATGGACTTAAGACACGTTCCAGAACCCAAACAGCACCCGAACCTATTTGTGGTCGGCGACTATCTTTTCGATTCAACTCTCAATGGCTTGCTCGACTCTGCGGACTACGTGGCTGAATGGCTGACAGAAAGAATGGAAGAACAACCGGCTGAAGTATCCGGTCTGTCGATCGATCGGACGAGTGAGGACGAGGCTGTTGAATGAATCAGCCACCGTTGCCGCTGGTTGGTTTCGATGCCAATCCTACTTCCGATTTCGATTTGCGTCGCATCCGCTTTGTGGAACAAGTTGACCAATTGGGCACGATTGACGCTCAAATTTCCGTGTTGATGACGTTTTCAGATCCATCGCTTAGGTATGCGGTATGCTACTCGATCTCGATCCAAGACCCACCTTCACCAGAAGCGATGGAAGTGATGATCCTGCCGTTGGATTTAACCGGCGGTAACTCGCCTACACCCGAAGGTCTGAAAAGCTGGCTTGACTCAGGCGACATTGTTTCGACGCAACCACGTGTAGTTATCAAATCTCGAGTAGCCGAGCTCACCTGGCGACCTGGGCGAATGGTACTTCGGTGCGAAAGGGATCAGATAAACTCAATGCTGCGGGCACTCGTCGAATTCCACTATTTCGAAAATGAACTTCGCAAGATTGAATCCGAGATTGCGGCCGGTTGGTCCGATCTGAAACAAGATCGACGGCTGGCCTTTCAGGTTTCGGATCGTGATCTAGAGCGTAGTGAAAATATTGGAAACCGCATGGAACAGACGCTAGAAAGGCGAATGCGTCACGTGCGGATTGAACCGCGTTTGTACCTTCCCGGCCTTCAACTTTCGTTCGCTGCACAAAAGTTGGGTGAAGAGCTGCGTGAAAAGACTCGCGTCGAAGGTCGCTGCGAATCGGTCGATAGCCAGATTGAAGTCTTCGAGCATGTCTACGAGATGGCAAGTCAGCGGCTCGGCGAGTTTCGCGATGCACGTCATGGGCACAAGCTCGAATGGATCATCATACTGCTTTTGGCCTCAGAGATGGTTTGGCTGATAGCTGAATTCCTCATGAACCTGGAGTACTGACGCGATGCAGCTAAAGAATACGGTGGAGCATGCTACGGTGATCTAGTCTACATTCGAGATGCCGGGCGAGAATCCGTCCCTCCAGCTTACACAATTCAAAGTGGTCAGCTGGTGGTCCAACGCGCGGCCGTCCATTTCCTATCGCTTGGCCAGTGAATCTAGGATTCGATCGACCTGGACTGTCCGGCCGCTTCTTGCTGATCTCCACGAGCGCGGTTGCAGCCACTTCTAGCTCCTGCCAACTGTGACTTGCAGCCGAAGAAGTTAAATGCCAAACTGCGGAAGGGTCGAGCTAGGCAGCCAGCGCCGTAGTCGAAGTATTTTCTAGACAACCTGTGGAAAGTACTGTCTCTGGCTTCAGCCACTTCCACTTTGTTGCCCGCTGAAGCTGACCTAGGTCCACAGTGGTTGGGCTAGATTGTGGAAAAAGCGGCCGATGGCTGGATCGAGATATGACCAATTGGGGGTGGGAAGCTTGGGGTTAGGCGCTCCGGATTGGGTGACGATTCGGTGACCGGCGCAAATTGGAGACGATGACAACCTTAGTCTTTTCATTTAAAGCCCCCGTTCCCAAAAAGTTTCCTTTGTAAACTTGTTGATATGCCCCCGCTTACCCCTCTGCGTCAGAAAGCCATTGGCATCGAGGCCAAGAGAAACGCCTGGCCGATTGATGGCTTCGAGCTCGAAGCTTTGTGTTTTAATATCGATGTAAACAGAGCCTTTACCTAGTTTTCTTATGGGAGTCTTGGTCTCAGCGAAATTCACAATTCTCCACAGCGTATTAGGGCCACTATCCTTGCTGAGGCTCAACGCTGGAAATGGCAGCCAAAAAGGGAGCCAGCGCGGCAGCCAAAAAGAGAGTTTTGGCAGTCAGAAAGGGAGCCACTTGGGGCTAGTAATTTTATGTTTCTAACGAGCTGTTGAATTAGTTTTTCTTTTGGCGACTCGCACGGC
>JANLUJ010000779.1:0-1322 GCA_031363425.1 Pirellula sp. | reverse complement strand
CCATGGATGCCAACTTCTTTCGGTTTATTTCACGCAAATCAACGGTGGACGAGGCACCCTGTAGCAAAATACAATTGCCGAATATCTTCTCCAAGGAATCAATCACGGTGGGTTCAGACAAAACGCGGTGCGCAATTTTATCAGCACAAATGATCGAGGCATCCATTGCACCCAACATGCGCGTGACCTCGCTTTTGCCGCTTGCTATGCCACCGACAATACCAATGACCACAGGTCTCTTGTGTGACAGTGCATTCGTCATAGCAACTCACATGCGGCCCAACTTCCACCGTGTTTGACATCCACCTTGAGCGGTACACTCAAAGGCATGACTGTCGTCATTACTTCGCGAACTATTTTCGCGAGCTGATTGACATAATCATTTCGAACTTCAAAGATCAGCTCATCATGAATCTGTAGAAGCATACGTGCCGGCCAATCAAGCGACTTCATTTCTTTTTGCAATGCGATCATAGCTAGTTTGATCATGTCTGCAGCGGAGCCTTGAATCACTGTGTTGATAGCCATGCGTTCGGGTTCGAGCAACTGTTTCTTTTTTTGGTCTGGTAATGCAGCGTAGTCTCGGATGCCACGCAGAAATCGTTTGCGACCCGACATGGTTGATACAAAACCGTTTCGCCGACAATCCATAAGAGTTGAAGCAATAAAATCTTTGACGCCAGGATACTTTGCAAAGTAAGCATCGATAAAGGAGTTCGCTTCCGTTCGCGAAATACCGAGCGATTTGGCTAGTCCAAATGGGCTCTGTCCGTAAATGATACCGAAGCTAACCGCTTTGGCGCTGCGTCTCATGTCGCTATCGACGTGACTCGGATCGATTCCATTGACCTGAGCCGCCACAGCTATATGAATATCGAGATCGTCTTGAAAGGCTTGGTGCAGTGACGCGTCGCCGCAGTAGTGCGCCAACACTCGCAGCTCAATTTGAGAGTAGTCGGCAGTCATGAGCGACCAACCGGCTTCCCGAGGTAAGAATGCGGATCGAATCGATCGCCCCTCCGCAGTTCGCACTGGAATGTTTTGTAAATTGGGCTCGACACTGCTCAGTCGTCCAGTTGCCGCTATGTCTTGTCGAAACGATGTATGAAGCCGATGGGTATTGGGGCTGATCAAACGCGGTAAAGATTCTATGTACGTATTGATCAGTTTGGTAAGCTGACGGTACTCTACAATCTTGGCCGGCAACGGATGTTCCGAAGCTAACTCTTCTAGTACTTCCGCATCGGTACTTGGTCCGGTCTTGGTCTTCTTGACGACCCTTAGCTGAAATTTCTCAAAGAGGATGTGGGCCAGTTGCTTCG
>JANLUJ010000774.1:0-1836 GCA_031363425.1 Pirellula sp. | reverse complement strand
GTAACGATCCAAGGAATCATGGTCAACATCAATAGCGGCGGCTCCAAAGGCTCGGGCAAGGGTTGCAAGCCCGAGAAACCAAAAGAGGCTCGAAAGGCCAAGCCGGCGAAACCCGAAATCGCACACAATTCGACGTCGGGAGCGAAGTCCAGCAGGGATTAGCGACAATTGGGTTCGATGGAGGATGACGAAATGCAAAACATCGACATTGAATTCGCGTCTGGGCCCAAAGCCGGTCAACGTATTCGCTTAACGGATCGGAGTTTGGTCTTCGGTCGTACTCGCGTGTCGGATATCGTATTGGACTGGGATGGCTTGATTTCGTCGAAGCACTTTCGGATCGAGAATCAAAACGGTTGTTTTGCCTTGCAAGATTTGGGTAGCACCAACGGCACGCAGATCAATGGACAACGTGTAAACTCCAAATTGCTTGCTGCCGGAGATAAGATCGTTGTTGGAAAAACAATTCTTCTCGTATGCGCCGAAGCGTTGGAAGAACCGGCAGAACTACCAGCCAAACCGAACGGTATTTTTAATCCATTTGAAAGCAGCGTCGTCATTGTCGACGACAATGTGCTACCAAGTTCTGTTCCCAATGCAGGAGCGAACGCGGATTCGAATAAAAAGTTCAATCCGTTCGAAAGCGGGATCGTTTTAGCGAAGGATAAATCGCAAGCGAGTGAGGTAAACTCGAACCGATCGGATGTAGATTCGAAACCGAAGTTCAATCCGTTCGATAGTGCGCTTATCTTAGCAAAGGATAAAGAACAACAGAGTGATTCCAATGCCGGTGAACCGGCCATGGATTCGAATCGGAAGTTCAATCCGTTCGAGAGTCACTTTTTCAAGGAAGAGGACTTAGCAAAGATCATCGAAGAACATCGTCATGATCGAACTAAGAATGAAGATAATTTCAAGATTGAAAAAACCCTAGAGTCGAATAATCCGGGTCAGTTCACGAATATCGAGAGCCCAACCAAGGTCGAGGGCTTGGTGCAACTCCGACTTCGAGTTACCTCGGAGATCGAATGTGGACGAAAGTTTTGGTTAGCTTTAGGGCAGTCCTCTTCGTTCGGTAGAACCGAAAAAGCAGATTTTAGTTTCGCGTCCGATACAAGCTTATCTGCGGAACACTTCCGAGTTTCATGCTCCGCCCAACAATGCGAAATCGAGGACCTAAAATCGCGAGGTGGGACATGGCTCAATGGCAAGCGGATCAATAAGAGCATTTTGCGAGACGGAGATCAAATTCTGGCTGGCAAAACAGAGTTTGCCATCGAGATTGACGGGATCGCGGGAAGCGTCCGGCTACCGGGCGACATCGGGATAGTCGAGTCTGCACGTGTCAGCACGAAATCGAACAATGCGTCCAGGCACGTTTTTGAGGTTACGAAGAAAGGCTATCCCAGTGGAATGTGGCGATTAAGAGGCAAGCTTCCGGACGAAGACGCGTTCGTCCAAATCGTTGATTCCTTGCAACGATTAGGGGTGTATTACTTATTGATGGATTTTTCGCGCATCAATATTCCATTGACCATGGATGTGGAAAGTTCCAAAAGCAGTTTGTTTGAATGGCTGCCTGAGTCAGCGATCAAAAAATCTCCATTACTCTTTGCGCTAAACGAGTTGGTCGATTGGAAACTTTTTGTGGATGAAGGCTGGGGCTGCGACGCAATCATAGCTTTACAAAGCGAGTTGCCAAAGGAAGAGTTGATGGCCAAGTTGCGAAAACGCTTGGTTAGTTCTTCACATGGAACGGAAGCATCGAGAGGCATACTTGGCTTTTGCTGGCCATCGGTACTCGAGTCTTTGTTAGAAAACAATTCAAATGGATTT
>JANLUJ010000773.1:0-2610 GCA_031363425.1 Pirellula sp. | reverse complement strand
GCCTCTTCGCTCTGCCTCTCGGCCTCGCCAATGTCCAGAAGCATCCTTACCCGCAATTCCGGCCTCGCCAAATCCGCGAACAGATCCCGCGCGTTGTACAGCTTGTATCCGCAAACCCAGACACTCGTCCGCGCCTCCCGGAACAATTGCCGCACCACGACGCCCGTGTCCCGCCCGGTGCCCATGTTTGGTCCGGTGAGCACCAGTTCCACCAGATCTTCCACTGAACTGCGTCGCTCGGCGGCTTTGCAAACTCTTTCTCGGTGCCTGGCCCGGGATCGCGCACCGGTGGTTTCGGACGATTGAGATCATGAGGTTTCCAGCTCTATTCGCTCTTGAGAGGATTCCCACGCTCAAGCAACTTCTTCGTCGCTTCACCCATCGCCTCGCCAATGAGGTAGTAGGTTTCGGCATTTGTATTCCAATGATAACCTTGACCGCTCGGCGAGTCCTCCTGGGGACGCCAAAACCCTTTCGTGCCGACAAAAGCCACGTTGCCTTTAAACTTTGGGTGCTCGGCGACGGCGGCTTGCGCCTTCATGAGCGAGAGTGCACGCGGGTGTTTTTCTTCCGGGCCAGTCATTCCCGTTTCTGCGATGACAAATGGCAAAGCAGGAACGCCGAGGTCTTTGCGAATGTCGCCGATAAAATTGACCATATTCGCTTCGTACTCAGCGTTGAACTTGTCGTTGATCCGGTCGTTCCAGCCTTGATGCCATCCGAAACCGGAAACTTCGTAGCTGCCGTCAGAACCCGGCACAAGTTCTTTCACTCTGGCCAGCGCAGCGTTTGTTAGCGTCAACGTCTCACGGTAATACTTGCCAACTATATCCGGATCGGCTGCGATTCCAGCATCCATCTTCTCGCCAAGCGAGTACGGAACTTTGCCCGAACTTGGGGGACGAAAGTCAACGGCGAGACTCTTTCCGCCCCACGCGCACTTGATCAACAGCACCGGTTCGTCGAGAGCTTCACCCACCACCCAGCCAAAGCCAAGTTCAGGACCAATGCGGTCCTGCTTCGGACCATATCCAACCGTGAGCGCTCCGTGGCGGTCGAGATACGATATCCAGACATCGTCTCGCACGACCCATTTGCCGTCTTTGCCGACGAGATGAGCGAAGCGCGCCGCTGTGCTCGGTTCCTTCACAAGATACTCCAGACTGCCCTTGCCGCCGTTGCGATTGGGATCCGCTGCGATGATCCCCTGGCCCTCCATATTGGATTGCCCTGCGAGGATGAATACCTTTACCGACTTGATTGGCTCGGCCGCCTTGACCTCGATTCCGACCAAAACGACGCACAGCAAAACTAAATTAAACTTCATAGTTCATGTCTCCTTTTTCTCAGTAGCGACAACCATTGGATCGCCGCTCTTAGGCGACCGACAGAATGAAAAGTACCAGTAGCACGACGCGCGAGCTAGTGAATTGGAAGCTGGAATCACTAGCTTGCGCGTCCATCCCATCGGCTCAAAATCTTCGGGCCCAAGTTCCAGTTTCTCGGCAAGTTGCGAAATTCGCAAAGGTTCAGAGGAAGGTCCCATAGCCATACGAAGTGTTTACGAGAAGGAGGTGCATACGATCCAATTGTGCCACAGCGAACGATTCGCTGACGACAGGTCAGGCTAGCTTTCAACCCGATACGCTTAGAAAGTCTAACGGATTATCCTGGCAGCCGGGAATGGTTTCGTGAAAGCATTCTGATTGAAGTCAAGACCACAAACAGAAAGGACGCAAATTCAGTCGGACCTACAAACATCTCCAGCGATCGAATGAAGCAGCTTGGCCGATGGGCTCACCGTTTGGATTTAACACCGTCCAGAGCAAAGCCTCTTCAATCATGAAACGTTTCCCGGTCCGCGATACACGTACTCCATGGTAGTCGTCGACATACCCGAATTGGCGCGTACGCTCAAGCAACCTTTGACGTTCATCGCGGTGCAGCGGTTCTGCGGTAAGGCGAGATGGCATTCCCAAAAACTCATCGAGTCGCAATTCCCAAAGGTTCAGCGCTTGTTGATTTCCATATTGAAAGATCGGATCGCTCTGCGTCCCATGCGAAACCACGACTTGCGGCGCGTTCCAAAGGGCTAGGAGGTCCTCCTCCCTGGTTTTGCGTTCTAGCAACTCTTTGCCCGTCCATTGGCGAAAAGAGTCGAGCAGGCACTGAGTGAAATCAAGCCAGGCGGCGCGCGGAGCAGTTTCGGGAAGTGGAGTCACGAGCCGATCTCTGCGAATGATGTAGTGAACGCGTATCTGAATCGAACAAAGAACATTGCCATCTCAATTTATGGTCGGCGTTAAACCCTGGCAATTGTCAGATTGATGCTGCCGGTTTATTCGTGATTCCATAGCGAATCGACATTCCCAACAAGGCACCCATGCAGGCGACGACCAGTGCCAAGATCGAGGCGAAATTTTGTGTGCGAGCCATGCCAATTATTGGAATCCATAATCCAACTGCGATTGCCCAAAGCCACCATCGGCTCGGTGATAAAAATGCGAACACACCACATGTCAGTAGTATCGCTATCGCAGTTATGCCTGTATCGTCCCAGTTAGGGCGAGAATCGATATAGGCAATTGCTGCACCGCAGAACAAAGCGAG
>JANLUJ010000757.1:0-14327 GCA_031363425.1 Pirellula sp. | reverse complement strand
AAAATCGTTGGGACCGAGATGCCCTTTGTCTTTGCCGCTGGCCGTAATTAAAAGACGCATCGGGTTGCGATCGATGACAACACTGTAATTGCTGGATGTGCCTAGCGACCAGCCACGATTCCAAAGTTGATGGCCTACGCTTCGTAGAGCTTGAATGTGTTTTGCGTGCGGCTCCAGATGCGGAGCGAAGAGTTCGTTTTCGTTGGCCACGGAGGGTTGTGTCAAATAAGGAGGGAATTGAAAAGTAGGACCGACAGGATTCGAACCTGTAACCAAGGGATTATGCTTACCTGCCACGGCTTTCGCCGCCTCTTTCGAGTTTGGGGTCTGGACCATACCTTCACTTTACGTGTCTGCCGTCTGGTCTCTACACCTTCTGCGTCCGAACTGCGAGGATGCGAATTCGAATAGCAGCTTGGCTCGGGATTAGCATGCTTCATGCCCCAAAATGGAGCGGTCAGCGAAGCCTTCCCCGAATTTGACAAATTCTACACGCATTCTGTTGAACGATGACGCGAAATCAACAAAACACGTGCAACCCAATTGAATCGGCCATCACAAACCGACGCGGTTCCGCGTCGGCGTTGCCTTAGGCATCATCGCTCAAGTCCCCTGCTCTAACCATTGAGCTACGGTCCCAACAAGAAACGTAGTTTAGACCATTTCCCTTCGGTCGACAAACCGCAATTTTCTTGGTTTGAGCGAACCCACGATTTAGACTAGGAAGTGTTGCTCAAAAGGCTAGGCTTCATCATTATCTTTACACCTCATTTCTTGGCCTCCATTCTCCGGCATGCGTTAGGCTATGCCGTTTGGCTGGCGGTTTTTGCATATGCTTGGTCTGGATGAAAATGGGGTAGTGGGCTATGTTGCCTGACTTTGATTGCCCCACTTTCAGCCAATCCAAAGCGATGCGAGTTCTTTCCCTAATCCGATCTAGGTTTGCCCCGGTGCTTGCCACCTGGTTAACTGAACCTGATTCCTTGAACGCTGCCCTTGAACGCATCGTCCCTTCGAGGGAATCGCATTTGGCCGACTATCAAGCCAACGTGGCTATGCCGCTCCAAAAGAGGCTTGGAAAGCCACCTTTGGCGATTGCTGAAGAGATCGTTTCGAAAGTGAACCTTTCGGATATCTGCGAGTCGGTCACAATCGCTGGTCAAGGATACGTCAATTTGCGACTTTCGCCCGCTTGGCTTGCCAAGTGCTTAACGGAAGCCCACGCGGATCCGGAACGATTGGCTGTCGCTCAGGTTTCGAAGCCAAAAACATATGTGATCGACTATTCGTCTCCCAACGTTGCAAAACCGATGCACGTTGGACACATCCGATCGACCGTCATCGGCGATTCAATTACCAAGATCTTGCGATTCCTGGGCCACCACGCCATCTCCGACAATCACCTCGGGGACTGGGGCACTCAATTTGGAATGATTATTTACGGATACAAACACTTCCGAGATGATCTCGCATTTAAACATGCGCCCGTTACGGAACTGAGTCGGCTGTACCGCGTTGTTCAGAAGATCATCGGGTTCCAAGACGCAGTTGCCAGCATCCCTAAACTCGAACTGTCATTAGAAAAGGCTAAACAAAAACTAGTCGAATCGACCGCGAAATCGACTGCGGCTCCACAGGACAAGAAGTTGGCTAAGGAAGTTGGGATCGCCGCCAGGCAACTAGAAGAAGCCGAAGAAGAACTCAAAGTAGCGAAAACCAAAATCGAGGAATCCTCCAGCGACACCGATTTCCTCAATCGCTCAACACAGCATTCACAACTTGGCCAACGTGTCCTCAAGGAAACCGCCAAATTGCATTCGGGTGACGTCGAGAATCTAAAACTTTGGGAAGCGTTTGTTCCGAATTGCAAGGAAGAGATCCATAGCGTTTATACGAGATTGAATATCCAATTCGATCACGAATTCGGTGAGAGCTATTATCACGACTTGCTACCTGCCATTGTCGACGACTTACTCGCCAAGTCGCTAGCTGTTGAAAGCGGCGGAGCGATTTGCGTCTTTCTCGAGGGCTACGAGGCTCCCATGATCGTTCAGAAACAAGACGGCGCGTTCTTGTATTCAACGACCGACATCGCCACGGCTATGTTTCGCGAACGTGAGTTTGCACCGGATGCTTCGCTCTACGTCGTGGATCACCGCCAAAGCGAACATTTCCAAAAACTCTTCGACGTTTTGCGGAAGATCGGGCTTTCACATACGGAGCTCAAGCACGTCGAATTTGGAACAGTACTTGGCGAAGATGGCAAGCCATTCAAGACGCGTTCAGGGACTGTCGTTGGGCTCAATGCAATGTTGGACGAAGCCGTCAGCGGTGCTTGGGACGTGGTGTGCAATCCTGATCGATTGCAGGGGTCAGGGCTCGCAATTACGGAAGATGAGAAACGTCACATTGCCGAAACCGTTGGCTTGGGCGCGATTAAGTATGCGGACTTATGTCACAACCGAACAAGCAACTACGTCTTCGACATGAAGAAGATGGTACAGTTGCAAGGGAATACTGCCGCATACATTCAGTATTCCTATGCGAGAACACGTAGCATCCTACGAAAGGCCGAGACCGAAGGTTTTGAAACGACTAAATGGCATTCGGCACCCCTTGTATTGTCCGCGAGTCCAGAATTATCACTCGGCCTACAATTGCTTCGTTTTGAAGACACGCTGAACCAATCCATGGTCGACTATCTACCGAATGTAGTCACCGAATACCTTTTTGAAACGGCAAAACTCTTTAGCAGCTTCTACGATCAGTGCTCGGTCCTCGGTGCCGATACGCCCGAAAGTGTATTGTCCAGACTAAGATTGATTGACTTAACGGGTTTGACCCTGCGAAAAGGTCTTGAACTTTTGGGAATCGGCGTCGTAGAACGCATGTGAAAATCGGGGCAACGCATGGCTAACCACGACGAGACCATTCCACCGGCACCGCCGCCGATGCAATTCTATGGCCAAACGGATACGTTTGGTTTTGGGCAACTTAGTGAGATCTGGCGTACGCGCGAATTGCTTTATAGTTTCTTTTTGCGGGACCTCTTGATTCGTTACCGGCAAGTTGTCATCGGTGTGCTTTGGGTCTTGCTCCAGCCATTGATGGGCATGCTGATCTTTATGGGGCTCTTCTACGTACTCGAAACCAAGCCAGGCAATACCGAAGTTGCTGTCGCGCCACTCATCCTGACCGGAATGCTCTGTTGGCAATTGGTATCAAGCAGTTTTCGCGATGCAACGGGTTCCTTGGTCAACTATCGCCACGTTGTAACAAAAATATATTTCCCCCGAATGCTCTTGCCGTTGGCCAGTTTATTGTGTGCCGTATTTGATTTGGTGGTCGGTTCTGTACTGTTGTTGCCGGTTTGCGCTATCAGCCGGACGAGCATCGTTTGGTCGACTGCTTGGATTGCGATTCCAATCGCGATGTGGCTCATTTTGTTTTGTGCGGGCTGCATTGCGTGGCTATCTGCGCTCAACGCGCACTACCGCGACGTCGGCTATGCACTGCCGTTTGTTTTGCAGCTGGGTATATTTGTTTCACCCGTCGTGTACGACATCGAAAGATTGAGAAATCGGTTGACCGACCAGTGGGTTTGGCTGTATGAAGCCAATCCCATTGCAAGTTGCATTGGATTGCTCCGATGGTCGCTGTTTGGAACACAGTTACCCAGTGGCCTCGGAATGACTATGGCTGCCGTAGTTACTGCGTTGATCTGCTTTGGCGGATTGGCCTGGTTTCAGCATGCCGACCAGCAACTTGCGGATCGGATCTAAGATGAGCATCGAATCGATCCAGCTAGACAAGGTCAGCAAACGCTTTCGACTGGGAGCCACCAACGAGTACGGACGACTGACCGAAGCGATTGCGTCCAATATCCAATCGCTGTTCCGCAAAGGTACTGGGGCACGACTTTTAAGGCCACAGGATTCTTTCGCCAAGCGAATAGAGGACGGTTGGTTTTGGGCTCTGCGAGATATCGAGCTCTCGATTCAATCGGGAGAAATCGTTGGAATTGTTGGTCGGAATGGAGCCGGCAAGAGCACTCTTCTAAAAATTCTGGCTCGCATAGTTACCCCGACTCAAGGTCGCGTTGGAGTTCGGGGACGCGTTGGCTCGCTTTTGGAGGTTGGTACTGGATTTCATCCTGAATTGACGGGACGCGAGAATGTGTTTCTTAACGGCGCGATCTTGGGCATGCCTCGTTCTGAAATCCGAAAGAGGTTTGATGAAATCATTGCATTTGCCGAAGTCGAATCGTTTTTGGAAACCCCTGTAAAACGCTATTCAAGTGGGATGGCCGTTCGATTGGCATTTGCGGTTGCAGCCCACTTGGAACCGGATGTATTGATCATTGATGAAGTACTAAGTGTCGGCGATCAAGCCTTTCAACGAAAGTGTTTAGGCAAGGCCAGCCAGCTTGGGGCACAAGGTCGAACGGTGCTGGTCGTTTCCCACAATCTTGCGGCCGTCGCCAATCTTTGCCGCCGAGCCGTCCTCATGCAAAATGGTCGGTTAGTCGCAGATGATGTGCCCGAGCGCATCATCGATCAATATCTCTCCGAAATGAGAGCCGGCGACGGACAACGCGTATGGGCGGAAGACGATTCTGCCCCCAGTTCAAAAGAAGTTCGATTGCGATCGATTGCGGTTGCTGGCAATGGAGCGGACACACCAGCGAGCGAGGTGGACATCGATCAAGAAATACGACTGTTGGTAGAGTATCGGGTCTTGGTTGCTGATACACCTATTAGCATTCAAATTCAAGTCAAAGATGAAACGGGCACGTTCGTTTTCTGGTCAGCCAATGCTCCATCCATGAACTTGGAACCCGATCCTTGGTTTGGAAAGCCCTATCCCGTTGGTGACTACCGAAGCGAATGTCGAATTCCGGCAAATTTTTTGAATGACACGCGTTATTTTGTCAGTGTGCAAATTGGCCCCGAGGTTGGAGTCGTCTCCCTGCGAGAGGAAGCAGCGTTGTCGTTTGTGGTTCACGACACCGGCGCCATGCGACAAGAATATACGGGTTCGTGGCTAGGTCCTGTTATCCGCCCGAAATTAAAATGGCGAACAAGCAAACTCAAATGAGGCCGCGCCGCTAAAGTTAGTTTCAGGATAGGTCGCACCTGCCGGGTGCGACTTTTCGAACTTAGCAATGGCACTCATGTTGACAGTGCAAAGTCAATCTCGGCAAGAGTGACCTACGGTAGGTCGCACCTTCCGAACCTGCCGGGGGCGACTTTTCGCTCTTCTCTTTTTCGCTCTTCTCTTTTTCAAGTTTCTCTTTTGCTATGGCTCGTTCCATATCCTCAATCACTTTTAACTGTGCTTCCTCATACTGTTTCATCCCGGCGGCATGGTATGCCGCAACGAGTTTCTTTCTGTTCTCCATTCGCTTCGGGTCAATCTTTATTACCATTTCGAGTTTATTGATAGCATCCTGAGGCTTTTTTGCAGCTATTAAGATCTCGCCCCAAGTATCGAGGATATCAGCATTCGCTGGGCACAGCGAATTTGCTTTGGAAATTAATTCCAATGCACGTTCGGCATTAGACTCCGATATCGCAATAAGGCATGTTGCCAAATTGTTTAGGACCGCGAAATTCTCCGGGTCCTTGTCGAGCGCTAACTCCCAATACTTCTGAGCGGCTGGTAAATTCTTTCTCTCGTAGAATCCTTCGCCAAGCAAAAGCAAAGTCGGAACGCTGGTTATGCCACGCTGTACTTGATCTTTTAGAACTTCCATTAAATCAATTGTTGGCCTTTTCCCGAAAGGAATTAGTTTTGCGATCTCGACGGACACGTCTGGATTCTGCGGATCCGTTTTCGCCGCTTTTTCTAGAAGCGAAAAATCTACATTGACCCCGGGTTTCTCAAAGTCAACGTTGGCGACCCGATACAACATCACCTGGATCTTACTTAGTTGGCGTCGGATAGTCCTCGCATCAGGGTTTTTGATCAAGCCTTCTTCAAGAACCTCGGCAGCCTCCTTTGGACGTTCCGTGAGCAATCTCGCGTCCGATACAGCCAATCGATCGGATTCCTTTTCGTTGTCTCGATTCATCCTCGCATAGAAGTACGCTTCTGCTTCATTTGCCGTCTTTTTCAAGGCTTCCTCGTCGCCAACCCTTGAATAGAGTTTTGCAAGTTCCAAAATCCAATCGGGATTGGCTGCCACCGCTTGCCTTGCAATGAAAATAGCTTTGGTCCGCTCACCTCGTTCTTCGAGCAGTCGGGAGTAGTAGAACGGCAATCGAAAATCGATCTTGGGCCATCTCTGCGCATTTTCAAGATGAACTAGTAGCTCTTGTAAAAGTGCCGCCGGGCCGGTGGATCTCGAACTGATGAGTGTTTTGGCAAGCCAAGCGTCGGCCTGAGGAAAGTCCCCTATTTTGGATGCCTCCTTCATTTCGCGGAAAGCTTCCTTAGAATTATTGTTGAGCGCGTATATCATTCCAAGTCTATACTTTGCCACTTGGTTGTTTGGATTAGCGGTTAATACACGCTTGCATTGAAATTCAACTTGGCTCCTAATGTTCTCCGGGACTTTTGTGTTGGTTTCATTCGGTATCGGCGTTGCCCCAATCGATTTGCAAAAATCCAATTCCTGTCGTTGATTGCAGGCTGCCTCCAACGATTCTGTAGAACAAAGTTTTAGACTTTCGTTCAACACGAATTGTGTTTGCTTGTCGTTTCGTTTTGACGCTGAAAATGCCATGGTTACGAAGAGCGCAATCAACAAAACGAGAGTGGGAAGATTGTAAAAAAAACTCTTCCAGCTTCGAGAGTATCTCCAACCGCGGACCGCATCGATAAGGCTTCCAATCGCACCAATTGGATGTAAGAGCAAATCAAAGAATTCGATTCGCAGCCATTTCATATCGGTACGAAAGGACGGTTTTTTTCCTGCCAAATGCAAACGCTGCCGCCATCTCAGCGAGATCTTGTTTTGTTTTGGAATCCTGAGAACAAGGTTTGGCAAGCAACAGAGCCAATTCCAAAAGAACGCGCCGAGCGGAGACTCTACATTAAATAACTCAAACGGAATCGGCTTGAAGATCGACGCAAAGAACTGATCCAGACTTAAAACAAGTACTGCTCCCGTCAAAAACAGACCGAGTTCCAATCCAAACGACCAGGGATACCAAGAACCGTATCGATTGGCCAAATACGATATTGTTACCCAGGCCACGGAGCGGATTGCAACCCAAACTAACGCCGTTGACGACAACAGACAAGCTGACGCCAAAAGGCTGCGACGGAAGGCCAATACAACGAAGAGAGAAATCCCGAGAAGCCCGATGACGCTTTCCCATGTCCCGATAGACGTAAAGTGATCAGCAATCCCGTTTCTAAAAAGTATCGTATTGTTTTCCCGGGCATTCGGCTCACTTACCGCGTCAGCTAGTAGTGAAGTCATATCCACAGCGAACGATTGGAGTTGTTCGAAATCACCTCGGCTCGCCATTGCTTCGATCGCGAACGGGACAACTAACATCGAGCCAATAAAAAGTGCATGCATAATCGTTTCGCCGCGGATACGTCCCATACACCAGGCTGCAATACTTAAGCTACAAGCGATTCCGCTCCAAATCGGATTTGAGAGTGCCACGCCGCCGCAGATGAGCATCGAAGCGAGGACGCATGTTATTCGCATGGACCAAATCCTCGATTTGGATAGGCCCCCTTGCCAATGGGAACGAATCAAAGCGATCAATACACCTACGAGTACAAAAACCGAAAAAAAGCTGCGGTCAGGAGTTGAAAACCAGTCCTTCCAGGCATCCAAACCAACATAAAATGCGGCCGAAGTGAGCGTTATTCCCGCCACGTCGAATAACCAGGCAAATGAGCCTGTTTTGCCTGAGTCTTGGAGTTGTGATTCAAGTGCTTTTTTTGAATCTAAGGTCGTTTCTACATTCTTCATTTGATCGAACTGCGTTTCCAACCCGAGACCTGAAACACGAAGCATGAATCCACTTCGACGCATGCCTTACCGAGTGCTATTGTACATCCTCGGTGAAGAAATTCTTGCACTGAAGGCCAAATGACTTTCAAACTTAAGCGGGCTAGGCCAGGCCCTCTGACACGAGCAGCTTAAACGAGCCAAAGCGGGATCACGGAAAGTCCCCAAAATCGCCATGTGCCACTTCATTCATCGCGCGAAAAGCAGTGTCAACATCCCCACTTAGTTCGCATAGCAAACCAAGGCGATATCGTGCGATTTGGTTATCGGGTTGGGTGGACAGGATTCGTTTACAAAGCGGTGGACCATGGATACCAGGTTTCATTTCGATTCCCAATATAACACAGAGCAACCCATGCAAAGCTTCGCAGTGCCGTCCATATGACAACAGAAAGGACAAGGGTACTAATCGCAGGTAACAAGCGGCTTTGATAAGCAAGTGTACAGAAAAACGCCATCCCAATAAAACTGACTGAACTGCCCAACGACCCGATACATGAGAATTGATCCGCGACGCCGTGACTAAATAGAAGTGTCCCCCCAACCTGAGCGTTGGGCATGCCGGCGGAATTGGCCAAAATTGATGTTACCGAAACGGTAGTCAACTCTAACCATTTGAAGCCGCCAAGATAATCGAACGCATCCAGTACCATGGGGACGAGCGTTAACATTCCGAGAGACAATGAATGCATAAAAGGTACGCCACGGTTCCTCACCACGCCCCAACCAGCTAGTATTACACCAAAAGCAAGCACGCTCCACATCGGATGCGAGAGCGCAGAGCCAACTCCAATGAACACAACAGCTGTGGCCCACAACGCCCCTGCCACGTACATGAGCCAACTGGGTTGCGTTCCGTGCAAAGTTGAACGCCGATGTGCAACCAGTATCCCAAGGAGAACTGCGATCAAAAAAAAGGACGCGGTCGTTAGTGGTAAACCAGTTCCTCCAGAATCCATGTCCAACATAAAATGCAATGCAAGAAAGCAACAGTGCTGTAGCATCGAAGTGCCAACTCGGTGCTTCGATCTTGTCCAAGCCATGATTTGGTGAGTTGGATGCCAACGTTGTAGCTTGATCGACTTCTACATTCATCATTGGTGAAAATTGAATAGATTCGCAATCCAACAGAAACGGTCATTTCATCCACGGAAATTCTGTAACCGGACAGTGCACCCCCCCGCTAGTTTGATTCGCAATTTTGCAATTTCCAGACTAATCCGATTTATTCGAAACCGTATGACCGCTCTTCAAGGGCAAGCAGCAGATTGAAAACTACCGGTAGTATGCCCCCTGGCACGGGTTAAGGCTTTTGACGCTGCAATGGCGGCGCAAAGTCACTCACGGCAAACTCGGCAGGAGTGCCATACGGTGGGTTCGCAGCTTGTCTAAACTCCCGCCGATCGACTAATTGATTGAGGAGGGGCGCAGACCTACCATCTCAAGCAGCTTGAGCGCATTGGTCGTCGGCGTCACCCCAGGACGCATAACATAATCGAATCGCATGACTTGTTTTCCGTTAACCAACTCAAAATGCTCACGAAAATGAACGACTTGAGCAATGCGTTGGATACTCTCGTTTCCTGCCATTTCCAGATCGTGCGTGCTGGTGAGGACGATACAGCCGCATTCAACCAGTTTATCCAATACATGCTCGACTGCGATCTGGCGTTCGCGCGAGTTGGTGCCTTGCAAAATTTCATCGAGCAAGATGAGCATCTGCTTTCCGCCCGGGTGATCCTCTTGTTGAGCAGTATCGACCACACTCCGCAATCGTTTTAGTTCCGCCATAAAAAAGGATACGCCGTCTTGCAAGCTGTCTTGGACTCGAATGCTGGAAGCCAGTTCGCTTACCGCGCCCGACCAGCTAATCGCGCAAACTGGCGCGCCGAGTCGCGCCAAAATGGAATTTACTCCGATCGAACGAAGCAATGTCGATTTGCCAGCCATGTTACTACCGGTCACCAATAGCAGCGGTCGATCCTTGGTGATCAAAACACTGTTTGGTACTTGACTTGCGTCTTTTAACAGCGGATGCGCAACGCCGACCACTTCGAGCAAATTCATTCCTCGCGAGGCATTTATTTCCCTGTCAATCCAAATGGGATAGGCCCATTGTGGATACTCATCTGCGATGGTAGCGGCAGAGAAAAGCGTTTCTATTGTTCCGATTGCCTCGAGCCAATCGGAGGCTCGCATTCCGTATCGCGTTTTCCATCGCTCAAGCAATCCTAAGACGCGAACATCCCACAGAAAGACGATTTGCAAGATCAGGTAGGGGAGAAACATGAGTGGACTACGTTGCATCCCAGCTAGTGCCATGATGCGTTGAAGCATGGCCAAAGCTTGCTCCGCCGAATGTGTTTCGTCGAAGCATTTTCCTCGAATTCCACTGAGCAACGCATATCTAGGCTCAAGCATCTTGATCGTTCGAATCATGTTGACTAGCGATTGCAATTCCCGATTTGCCGCACCAATCTTGACGAAAATATCGTGGATCGGCCCAATGATTATCATGGTCAGCAAAAAATTAAATGCAGCGCCTCCCAGCAACAGTGCTAGCCCGACGACTTGTCCCCGTTCGTACTCTTGCATCTTGCAAAAAACAATCAACGCCAATCCTGCTATAAGTACCGCAGGGCCAATCCATGTAAACCATTGTATCCATGGGCGTTTCGCAAAATGAAATCCATCTCGACTCCATTGAGCGAGTCCCTCGGGACTCGCCTGCTGGCTTCGCAAGTCGCAAGCCGTTTCGAAAAAAATCTCACGCCATTGACGATCCGATGTGAGTTCTTTAACTGCTGCTTGGCGATCCTCGATGCACTGCCTCGATACCCACTTGGTCATCCATTCGCATATCGTAATGGCTCCAGTTTGCGTCATGGCCAGCGAACACCACCTGAACAAGCTTCGGTCTCCGAACAGGTCCAAGTCACGGCTCAGATCAGAAAAATAATCCTTGCAGCCCTCTTCGGTAGGAAGCGGAGTCAACTCACTCCAATCACGATTGCAACGCGCTAGCAAACGGCGATAACCATACAACCGTTGACGTAGCTGTGATGTGAGCCAAAGATTCGTTTCGTGCCAAGTTGCAACCGCAAGAAAACCCACAAAAAGTATAATGCCAGTTATCCAACTCCAGCTGCTCGCATCTTGGAACATAAGCCCAAAGACGATCAGTGTTATGCCAGGCAATGCAAGCAACATTCGCACCCACACAAGTCGTTGCATAACGCTGATTCGCTCTCGAATTTTCGTCTCGAGAGTCAGGATTTTTTTTTGGTAGCCGTCGGCCGCCCCAGTTGTTTGTAACACGGTTTGTCTGACTTCTTGTCTATCTTCGGATTGCATAGGCGGCGATTCTAAAAGTGAAACCACTTTTCCAAAATGGCACTTGGGCAATTATTGGCTCGATTTCCTCTTGTATTAGGCAAGCAATTCCTGGTATTGGTTGGCTTATAGGAGCATAGCCCCTAGGGCAATGCTGTGAAAGATTTTGAGACCATATTGACAGCGCAAGGTCATTTCTCGGCAAGAGTGACCTACGGTAGGTCGCTCCTGCCGGGTGCGACTGGGGGTGTGAATTCAGAAAGTGAACGAAACGAATGCTACCTACTTTCGCTAACCGCCACCAAACTCGGATCGGAGCTGTATTTGGCCTGCTATTCTGCTTCCTGTCGACCGGATGTTCCCGTATGGCTCAAAACGGTACTGGCGTTGCTCTTTACCAACAGGGACGTTACGCGGAAGCGCTTCAAAACTTCGAACAAGCCAAACAAGCAGATCCGACCAATCCCGACACTTATTACAATTTGGCATCGACATACCATCGATTGGGTGCAGCCGCCAAGGATCAAAAAATGCTCGAAAATGCCGAGGCGATTTACAACCAAGCCTTGGAGCTTTCGCCAAATCATGTCGAATGCCATCGGGCCCTAGCGGTACTTCTTGTCGAGACCGGCAGATCTGATAAAGCCTTTACTTTGCTCAAAAGGTGGGCACAACGTAGTCCGAATGTTTCGGATGCTCGAGTGGAATTGGCCAAACTCCACCAGGAATTCAACCAAACCAAGATTTCCGAGCAGTATCTCGACGAAGCCTTAGCGATGGACCCGAATAATGCGAGAGCCTGGGCCGAACGTGGTCGATTGAGAGAAAATTCCGGCGAATTGATGCAGGCCGTACAAAACTACCAACAAAGCATCGCTATCAATTCCGTACAGCCGGAGCTCTACCAACGAATTGGAGCACTCAATGTTCGACTGACTCAAAATGTCCTGTCTTCCTCTGGAACAAGCATCGCAGGTACGCCGGCCGCAAACCCCGCGGTAAAATCGGGCTTGTCCGCTGTGCCAAGTTTGAACGCTTCCGCTCCTTCAACGACTAACTCTGCTTCCAACCCAACACAATCCCGATATTAGACGAACGGCAGAATCATAACTACCGAAGCTATCCACTTTGAGCCTGAGTTTTTACTGGCCCCCAACGAGCTTGTTTCGTTCGAGCCAAAGCTTATTGGCTAGAAGCGTGTGCCACGTGAAGCGAAACTGGGCCTCGTGCCTACGTTTCGCAATAGGTTTGGTGTGCTAGAAACGCAGGGCCCCCACGCGCGAAAGCGGTCTAGGGCCTTTGGCCCGATGACCGCAATGGTTTTGAGCTAGCCCGCCAAACCTTTGCGACGGAACGGGACGAGCCCGATCCGTCGCTTGCGCGCGTGAAGTGAAACTGGGCCTCGTACCCATTGTTCGCAATAGGTTTGTAGGTCGTAGATACTTAGGTTATGTTAACTGCGATGCGGTTATCTGTGCCGTGGTTTTCGTCACGGAGTGTCGAAACACATTTTGGATCCCATCCCCAATACCCCACAGCTCGCGCTGATCCGCTACCAGAAATCCATTCTATGTTTCGAATCTTAAGAACTACTTTCATTGTGACTATTCCATTCGCATCGATCGTTTTCTCGAGTGCAATGGCTTGGTGTCAGGAACTAGCATCCTACAGTCAGGCCCATGCGCATAACGATTATCTCCACGAGCGACCCCTTCTCGATGCGCTTGATTGCGGCTTCGGCAGTGTCGAAGCCGATATTTATCTAGTCGATGGGAAATTGCTTGTGGCCCATACGCAATCCGAATTGTCGCCAGATCGAACACTTCGATCGCTCTATTTAGACCCACTGAGAGATCGAGTCCAAAAGCGTTCGGGCAAAGTACATTCCGATTGTCCATCGTTCACGCTATTGATCGATATCAAGTCCGAGGGAAAAAGCACGTATCAAGCCTTGAATTCTTTGCTGTCTGAATACCGAGATGTTTTCTCGTATGTAGATGGCGGCAAAGAACACGCTGGTGCCGTAACGGCCATCGTTAGTGGCAACCGAGCGATCGATTTAATTTCTGCTGACTCGATTCGGTACGTTGGAATCGATGGACGCTTAACCGACTTGGAAAGCGACCTGCCCAGCCATCTGCTTCCCCTGATCAGCGACAACTGGACATCGCATTTTAGATGGCGCGGAGTTGGCGAGATTCTAGAAGCAGATCGCTTGAAGCTGACATCGATTGTAGAACGCGCTCATAAGAAAAAAAGACTCGTTCGATTTTGGGCGACCCCTGACAATGCTATTGTTTGGGCCGCTTTAAAAGATGCGGGAGTCGATCTAATCAACACGGACGATTTAAAAGGTTTGAGCGGTTTCTTGAATGCAGCCGAAGTTAAGAAAGTGAGCAATAGTCCGTAGTACTTCTGGCAGTGCTACCGCTTGCTTCGTTCACGAACTACCAGTCGCACCCCGCAGGTGCGACCCCAACTCAGATCACTCTGCCGAGAGTAATCTCGCACTGTCGATAGACTCCACCGCAAAACTTTACTCGGCTCGTCGTGGTGAACTCTTGGCCAACGAGTCGCGAATTTCTCTCAAGAGCAACACGTCTTCACTTGGCGGCGCAGGTGGTCCAGGGGCTTCCTCCTCCTTCTTCTTCAACGAGTTCATTAAGCGGACCATCATGAAAATCGCAAATGCGACAATCAAGAAATCCAAGGTCGCTTGTAGAAAAGGTCCGTATTTTAGAAGGTCGGGATCACTGGATTCCATGACAGCAGCGCCAGCTGCGTCCATAACTGGTTTGCCACCATCCATCTTCGGTAAATCCACTTTTGAACCGAATACTGACGAGTACTTAAGTGACAGGCCATTGAAGTTCACTCCCGATTTTGCCGTGAGCAAATTCAACGGAGGCATAACGATGTCATTTACCATTGAGCTAACGATCTTTCCAAATGCACCCCCGATAACCACTCCGACTGCGAGATCGATCACATTTCCTCGCATCGCGAAGGCCTTAAACTC